>JBDNFT010000660.1:0-51338 GCA_041689695.1 Planctomycetaceae bacterium
ACAGAGCCGCGTATCTACCAGCAAAACAACTGCTCTGTTGTAATCGCCAAAACGGTCGGAACGGCAGTATCAGCAGTGCTTCAGCATCACCTTGATGCGACGATTATCAGCGTCAATCAGGGACCAAGCGGATCTATTATGCTGGCAGTGACGAAGGGTGATGACGAATGAATAAAATCACAGCAGCCGGTCGTGAAAACATCGCAGTCTCAGCCCGATATGTGTTCGACTGCAATCAATACCAGGGAACTGCTGCCAGTCGGCTCATCTGTCGAACTTGTGACATACAAAAATGGTCGCGAAAAATACGGTAGGTATCTGGCGTCGGTGTACAAAGATGAAATCCAAATCAACGACCAGATGGTCGATGAGGGTTTTGCAGTTTATGTGGGGTATTGACGACAATGACTGCTGCAGAAAAACTTGAGTATTGCTGGGTCTTTTTGCATCCGAAACACGGATGGATTGGCGGCACTGCCGACGATAAATGGGGTGGTTTGTTGGCCACTGAATCTAGCGCTGGGATCAGTGACGCTAAGGAAAGAGAATACCCGATCAAGATACTGAGCAGACCTGTTCGAAACAAAGCAATGCCAGGATCAGTCAGACCATCTATCCGAAAGTGATTTCGGAAACACGCAAAGAAAGCGTCAAGGATATCCAATGCGAACATTTTGCTTAGAAGTCTTCGGAGCCATAGTAGCCGGATCCACCATTATTGGGGCGTCGATGATTGACGTCAGCGATCCTGTTGTGGTTACTGCAGGAGCAGCAGTGTTGGCAGCGCTGACGAGTGCGGTGAAAGTGTTGTGGGATCGGAATACAGCATTGAGCAAAACGACAGACATAGCGCTGTCCAAGTGCGAAGCGGAACACGTAAACGCATCGGCAAAAGTGGATGTGCTTGTGCAAAAGGTAATCGAACTATCTGGCCAGGTTGGCAAGATGCAGGGCAGGATTGAAGGATTCCAAGAGGCAACCGGAAAAGTCGTAGACGTGCATCTGAACGGAATTTAAGACTGAGTCTTATTCGCCTGACTTGTACAAAGACTTTATTCGAGAGCGTCCCGCTGCGACCTCCGGTTTTAGTCGGAACGTGTTGTCTTTGCCTTTTTCAACAAGGCTCTTGTTCGCTGCCTTGTATGCCTCGTTGTAGATCCTGATCGCATCTGCAACGTTCGGGATTATTTCCGGAACCAGCGAGCGTGACACCATGCGGCCTTTGTCCTCGCTGCCTGAAAATTCCCTTTTCTCATGCGGCTTCTTTTCGCCCATGACTCGCCCTGAGGCATTCAGGACGATGTCATACATTTCCTTTTGAATCGCGTCCGAAAGTTCCGGCGAGTCCTCGCCGTCAATCACTTTCTGCAACCCTGCCTGTTCGTCAGGAAGCGCGGTCCTCAGCTTTTCCGTCGCCTCGGCGGCCGCCGCGTACTCAAGGTGTTTCAAGAGAACCTGCTGGATCTTTTCTTTTTGGCCCTGATGCTTCAGAACTCGCACTTCATTCGCCGCGTCGCTGCGTTTGTTCGTCCTGGCCTCATACGTTCGTGCGCTGAGCCCAAAGAACATCATCATTGAAAGAACTGATCCTAACTCAACTCCCTCTTCTTCGATCGCCTTGCGGACGTCCTGTCCAATGAGAGGCGTGATGCGTTTAAGTAACCATTTCCGGGTTGCGACATCTTCGCCCATCATTGTTTCTCTTACAGCAAGGTCCACAACGGCAGATGTAGCTGGCGCGAGTTTTCCTCTAAAGTAGCGGCCAAATACTCCAAGCCGGTCTATGTCCCTAGTTTCCCATCGGTCTTTTTGCTGTCCGCTTATCATTCTTATGAGAAATGATAAATGCTGCCCCAGTCCTGCGGTCATGTCGATATGTGAATTCCCGATTCGAATGCTTCCGAAGTTCAGGCTTCTCCAGTCGGTTTCGTGGTCCCATTCTTCATCATCGCCGGGGGGGCCAAAAGCTGCAGTCAGACCAGCAACAACGAAGCTCATGACTGCCATCTGTGCGGCGGCTTGCTTGCCCCACTCTTTAGCAGCCAGTCGCCGCACTGCCCATGATGCGCCTTCGCCGCGAAACCACGTTGAATTGTGCCAAACCGGCTGGCCTGACCACCATTGCAGTCTACTCATCCACCAGCGAGGCGAGAATAAGACCGCCGTCGCAGCTTCAAGGGCATTCATGTATCTCCCGAGACTCCCCCGTCCGCTGCCGACATTCACTATATTTGCGATAATCCGAAGCTCGGCATTCGAGATAGACAAGCCTTCGCCTTCGCGCGATGTTGCAAACTTGCTGACAAGTTCGCGGAAGACAAGACGCCGTTGCGTATTGATGAACGCAGAACCTGCTCTTTCAGCGCCACCAACACCCCATAGATTATTGAACCACTCTGTCTGGTCAAGATTCCCCTCTTCACTTTTCATTCCATCGCCAATGCTTGTAACCGCCAGCTTGGCAATCTTTTCCATCCGAACCCATTGCGGGTCGGAATTCAATTCAGCCTCCGTGTCGAATACGTCTTGTTCGCTCGGGAAGATGCTTTTTGCTTTAAGTGGATTGGACGCAAACGCCTTTTGTGCCGCTTTTGCGTACAGAATCGGATGCGTGATTCCAAGCAAGTATCCCTGACGCCCGATCAGTGACTGGTCGATGGTCGTCAATCCCTTGCGCCACATGTTAAGAGCGGCAATTGGCCCTTTTACCAGTAATTTGTAAACGGCGTTCCGGTTCTTGAATATCCATGCCTTGCGTGTCTTCGACATCCTGTTCTGCATGTCGTCGATTTGCTTCATCTCGATCAGCATGGTTTTAGTCAGAGTTCTCTCTGGCTTCTTTGCGGCCGGCATGACGTCGCCATCAGCCAGGCGGCGAGTAAGTTCTGCCAATCGTTTCGTTAGCGTCCTCTCGTAGGCTGCGTCAGAACGAACCTGAGCTTCTCCTGAATTTAATCGCAGTTCTTCACGGCTTGCCTTCAGTGCATCCAGCGTCGCCCGCTTGGCTTCGATTGCTGGCGATGTGACACGCGGCTTTGGATCGTCCTTGTACAGTTTGCCTGCATCGTTGTCCGCTTCCATCTGGGTGATGGCACGGTCCAGCGCCTTCTCCGCGAGATTCAGTCGCTGCTCGTCGCTGAGTTCGTTTTTCCCGAACGCGGCGTTGTAACGCTTTTGGAGAGCATCACGATCTTCTCGCAGTTTGGTGAGCTCAGCGTCTGTCTTGAGGGTAGTTTTGCTGCCGATGATTTTCGTTCGTGTCTTTATCGCGTTATCAAGATCCGCGATTCTATTCCTTACGCCAGTCTTCGCCGCGTCGAGTGCGGATTTAAGCTGGCCTTCGGTTTGCGTTGATATCCCTGACGCTTTCTTGGCAGCAGTGACATTCCTGCGAATCAGTCTTTGCTCATCACTGGACGGCGCTCGCTCTTGTCCTGTAGCCAGTGGCGGTTTCCCTGTTCCCGGCTCATTTGCTTCGTCGATTGCTGCCTGCTCCCATCCCTTGAGTTGCTCCAGCAGGAGAAGCTGTGCTTTCTGGTCGCGTCGAATAACGTCGATTTCATCCTCTGAGAGTTCAGAGTAGATGCCGATTCCGGACATGGCTCTAGCTGTCTCTTCGATGGTGATGTCAGGGAGAAAACGCATCAGAATCTCATGGACAGCATCAACTGCCGCTTCACGTCCGGCCGCTGAAGCGTCGAGACTGTCGCGTTCAATGACGTATGCGTGAAGATCCCTCGCCGCCTTACCGATAGTGTCCGGAACGACGCTGTCGATTTTGTCGGTAATTCTGCTGATGTTGGCCGGGCCCCTCGCTGCAAATGCCGTATCCCATGCTTCCTGCAAAACAGGGATGTTCTCAGGGTTTGGCTTCTTCCCAAAATGCTTTGATAATCTATCAACGAAGGTACTGAAGCTCTCGACGCCTTTTTCGATATGTGCCCCAGCGAGTTCAATGAACTCGGGAAGCATTTTAGCAGCGCCTTCTATAGAGAAAAACGTGTTGGCTTTCTGGAACGGCTTCCAGGCTTCGGCAAGGCGTTTATCTGCGGCCGTTTGAACGCTTTTCGGCGATGCTGGCTTTTTCGCAGTCGTCTTTGCAACCGCTGCGTCATGTGCTTTTTTGAGTTCGTCCTGAAGCTCAGTGCTTTTAGATTCCTCTTCGGCCAGCAGCTTTTCGAGGTCTTTAACCTTTGCTGCCAATTCATCAACGTCACTCTTCATTGCCTCCAGTTCTTTGCTGTTCGCCTTTCGTTTGTGGGCGGCTTCAAACAGAAGAACAGAACGTGCAAGCGAGTAGTCCCGTTCGATAACAGCTTTTCGGGCTTGCAGGTTCCGTCCTGCATCTGTCCCGCTCGTTTCCATCACATAAATCAGGGTTTCGGCTTCAATCCTCTTTAGTGAGGCTTCTCTTTCGTGAATCGCTTCTTTGACATCGTCGCCACTATTCGCAGCATCGATCTGGCCGCGTAATTCATCTTCGAGCATGTTGCTGAGTTCAGCGTTACGGAAGTTCAGTAGGTCGTTTTCCAGAGTAGTCGCGGATCTGGGGCTATCAACCAGCTCGCGAATCAGCTTATCGATTCGAACTCGACCATATTCAGTTTTACCGATCTCCGCAGCCAGCTTCACGCTTTCCGCTCGACCCTGTTTGATTACAGGATCGCGTTCCGGCATACCGAGTTCAACGCGACGTTGAGCACTGAAGGCGTTCTTCGTGGAGAACTGCTTTTCCTGATCATCATCCTCTTCGTCTACGGCCGGCGGCAATTCATCTTTCATCGCGGCATCGAAACTGGCGTCGGTGCCTTCGTCTTCAAGACTAAACTCGTCTCCAAAGAAGTTCCATGTGTCGATCAGGTTCGCCCGGATCGAATTGACCGATGCGTCACCAAGACTTGCACGCAGTTCCTTTATCATCGCCTCGAACGTTTTGACACCCAGCTTGATTGTGCCGATCATTCGTTTCGCAACAGCGCGTGCAAGCTCGTCAGAAATCGGCAAGCCGGAACCAGCCGTCGGCTTTCGGAGTTCGGCCAAGATGATCGCGTTTTGCTTTGCGTTCTCTGCTTTTTGAGCATCGACCGCTTCTTTTGCTTCACGGGCAGACTTCCGCAGCTCGGACTCGACTGGCGTTTCGACTGGCTCTGAATCTGCTTCCGTCGCAGGGTCCGGCGTCGCTGCAGGCGGTGTTGCTGTCGGGTTATCTCGCTGGAACATCATCTGGTTAACTTGAGCCAGTTGCGATTCCAGATTATCAAGCTCGATCTGTGTCTCAGATGGCTTGGCGAGAAACTCTGTGAGCTTCACATTCTCGGCTGTGCCCGACGCAATTGTTTTCTTTCTTAATGTAATTTGGCGTCGCAGGTCTGAGGATAGTGCCAATATGATGTCAACCAGCGAAGAGAACTTCGTTTCTTTGGTCTTATCAATCTGTTTGCCGTCCATCGTAATGACAGTGCCGGACGATGCTGTCCACTTTACAGAAGGGTTCCCTTTGTCGTCCTGCACGACTTTAGGACGCTCGCCGTAGTACAGATTGAATTGCACAGAACCATAATCAGCATCAGTGGCATAGTGATCAGATTCAGGGAATCCTGAAAACGCTTTAATCTTGCTATCCCGAGTCGCTATGCTGATCCTTTCACTTTCAGCATTAAACTTTTCTTTCAGCGACTTGTCAGCCTCAGCAATTGTGGCCAACTTCTTGCCGTCAACAATTATTGGGCCATCAGAATTGAAAGACACTTCAAGTTTATCTGCCAGCGCGGCTTGGCTCACATTGGTTGCATTAGCTCGTTCAATGTCATATTCACTGCCGCGAAGTCTGAACCGTTCTCGCGATCGTTGCTGATCCAGCGCCTCTGCTTCAAGACGCAATGAACGAATCTGGAATTCCAGTTCGCGTTGACGGTAGAACATTGGATCATCATTCATGGCCGCTTCCATGTCGGCCATTGACATCAGCGACTCGCTATACGGATCGTCAAATTCAGCGCCTGCTTTACCTGACAGTGCTTGTTCTGACGCTTTCGCCTTGCGTAGATTCATAGACATCAACGTGCCGTCGAGCGAGCGTTGCATCGCCATCACGAACGCCTGCACCGTCTCATTCAGGTTTCCTGACCTGATCATTCTCCCAAGGCGCTGTTCACGCTTTGACGGAACCATCGGAATATCGAGTTCCCAAATGGCTTTCAGTCGCTGCTGAACATTAATTCCGGTTCCGAGAGTGTCAGAATGCCCGATGACAATTCGAACCTCACCAGCGTTGACGCTGTCCTGAAACGCAAGTAGTTTTTCTGGCGTGCCGTTATGGTCATTGATTATCTGGACCTGATCCTTTGGGACGCCTTTCTCAATCAGCTTGCGTTTGATCTCGTTGTATAACCAACGGTCTTTCTTCTTTGTCGTCTTCACGGCTGCAACTGGAGTGTCGCCATCCGAATCGCTGTCTGAGTCATCATCTGAATCGTCGTCGGAATCGTCGCTCTCATCAATTTCGAGCGTGACACCTTCACCGCGGGCAAAGTCTCTCAGCTTGGAAATATCTGTCCGGCCCGATGTGTCCGAAAAGATTAACTGCGTCAGGTTCTGCCCTGTCAACTCCTGATCGCCAACCTTCAGTGTTACGCCAGTGCCATCCTTGTAGTTCTGGTAAACGCCTTCAACCATTTTGTTGAGCTTGCTGCCAGGATCATCAGGCGCAGAAGCATCCACCAGACGCACGTCGATGGCAGCGGCTTTCGCAGCACCATAAATCGTCACAGGAACCCATGAGTACGTTCGTTTGTCTTCACCCTGCAGCCCTTTGTAGGCATCGTACAGATCAATGAAAAACTTTCCAAAATCATCGAACGCTGCGGACCTATCGACCATCACCAGAGTTTCTTTGCCGCCCTCCATCGTGGGGACTTTACCGCCGCCGTACTCTCTAATCTTGCCGTGCAACTCATCGCCAAGCAGAATATCCCATCCGGACTGAATGAACTGCGCAAGCTGGTGGCCGTTCTTAAACTTTGCCAATCGTGTTTTTCGCTGCAGTTTTCCGGCAGAGTTTTGTTCAAGCGAACTCATGACTTTTGCGAATGTCGCTACGAACTGATCGAACGTCGTTACTCCAAATTCTTTAACGACGTCAGGAGCAACCATGTTCATCAGAAGCCACGATTCACCGAGCGTGTTTGTGATCGGTGTTCCCGTCGCCATGAATGTATTGCGGCCCTTATTGCCGTTCTGAATAAATCGCATTTTGATCAGCGCCGACAATGCCCGTCCAGAGACGTCGGTTGACAGACCTTTGATGGATCGATCGAGCTTCGTGACGAATGGCGGTTTCTTATAGTCGTGTGCCTCATCCAGAAACAAGGAATCGACTCCCATCTGCTCGAAGTACACGTCACTGTCCGTTCTCGCATTGACGCTTTTTATGATTTTATCCAATCGCTTTACGAGGGATTTGATCTGCTGCTGAATAGCCTTGACTGATGGTGATCCAGCCCCGTCTTCCAGTTGAGCTTCAAGCATTACGGCTTCGAGTTCTGCGATCAAACCTTCAACCATCTCCTGCTCAAGCGCTGGGTCATTCGGTAGTTTCATGTTGAACGTTGATTTCGCCATCACGATCGCGTCCCAGTTTCCAGTCGCGATGCGAGCCATGAACTTTGCGCGGTTTTCTGGATTCAGATCGTTTTTGCCTGCAACCAGCACTTTGGCAGCCGGGTACACTTCCGTGAACGTCCTCGCGAATTGACCGAGCGTTGAGTTCTGCACGACAATCAAAGGCTTCGTTGTTGTTCCCAGTCGCTTCATCTCCATGGCGATCGCGATCAACTCAGCCGTCTTTCCAGCGCCTACGCCGTGCGCGATCATGCCACGTCCTTCACGGATTGCCCGCCAGATCGTGTTCTTCTGGTAAGGCCGCATTCGCTTGAGCCACAAATCAGACATCCCCGGAAACGTCAGGTGTTCTCCGTTGTATTGTGGTTTGACGTAGAAGTTCTTTTGCTCGTTGAACGCCTGTTCGATCAGGGGTATGGTCTCTTCGTTAGACTTAGACCACGCTTGAAATGAATCACGCATTTTTTCAGCTTTGATCTGCGCTGCCTGCGTTTGAGCCTCATCAGGAACTCTTTTCTTATGGTCGTTTGGGTCCGCCTTCGTAACACGGATCGTCGAGCCGTTCAGCGTCTTTGGAAGCAAGTCGGATAAGTGCATCCCAAGCGTGCCCCATTCGTTCTGAACATCCCGTGGAATACCCTCTGTGCGAACGCTCCAGATATCCACTTTGGCGTTATATCTGGCTGTTGAACCGTCCAGTTTCAGAACATCCGTTAACCAACGATTCACTACTTCAATGGGAACCCATGCCTGACCAAGACTCGGTGTGATTGAGTCGATCGTCATCTTCGGTGGCTGAACCATCTTCAAGAGTTCGACATTCCGTTCAAACCTGCTGTCCCCCTCGGCTACCGACCGTTCTGCCGTTCTTAGTTTCGCCTGCACGTTTCCAGAAAGATAAGTGTCTGCTGGTTCCAGGAGACTCGTTTCGGGATCAAGTAAGACAGTACCGGAGTCCAGTAACTCGGCTTCAAGATCCTCTTCAGATGTTCCAGTCAGTTTGGACATCCACGGAAGATTAATTGCACCTCGCCAGGCCAAACTCATTTTGATAGCGTCTTCAGTTGTGTCGGCCGTCGTTGGAGCTGCGTCCGGGTTGACTGTTCTCTCTCTGAACACGTCAGCCTTGACATACCCCTTCGACAGAACACCGTTCTCAATGATTTCAACATCGTTTTCAATGCCAGACGTGAAGAAGAAACCCGGATCGCGATGAAGCCAGTGGCTGTCTTTGTGATTCAGGGCACCGTGCGCCAGCCTGTAGGCATCGTAGGCGACATTGAGCGCCTTCTGTGACTGTTTGTACTCATCCTGCGTTGCGTTATCGTTACGCATGTTTGCCAGATGAATCTCATAGGCATTTCGAACCTTCGTATAGGAAATCCCCTGCCTCATGGCGTTCGCGATTTTATCCGCCTTGGTGTCATCTTTCAGCTTTCGCGGCTTTCCATCCTTCGTCAGCAGCACGGCGTCTTTCAGCCATGACGGGGATACCCACTCGCCTTTGGATAACTCCTGAAGTTTTCCGCCGCGAAACTCGATCCTGCCCTCAACACCACTTGTCCCTGTGTCGAGTGATGGCATCAGCGGAGCGTTGTCTACTGTTGCTATGCCGGCAGGAAGATTCTTGACAGCCTTCTGAAGTTGATCGGCGAGGCTTGCGCCCTCAACTGGCATCACCGTGTATTCCGTATCAGAATACTGCTTGCCCTCCATGGAGTGTGTGCCTATCACCATTTCAGGATGCGCGGCGAAATACTCATTGACCGTGATGTTTCCCTCTTTATCAACAAACGGTCCATTCTTCGTTTTCTTGGCTTTGTACGTGTACGTCCCGACGGACGAAAGATTCTGCCATGACGCACCCTTGAACGAGGAACCGTCAGGCTTGCGGAAGAACATGATGTCTGTCGTCACTTCAGTGCCAGCGTTTGCCTTGAACGCAGTGTTTGGAAGTCGAATCGCCCCAACCAAATCCGCCTTGCTCGCCAACAGCGCCCGGTCTTCAGGATTCGCATCCATCGTGAAGTGAGTTGAGATTACTGCCGCCAGTCCACCTGGACGTAGTGAGTCCAGCATTCTCGCAATGAAATAGTTGTGGAGGTTCATCTCGCGGCCGTAGCGAGTCTTTGCGTCTGCCGGCCCGATCTGGTGGAAAGGCACGTTCGTCGCAGCAATGTCGATGGTTCCCGCTGGGATTGGAACTTCCTCGAACCCCTTCACATGAACATCAGCATCTGGATACAACTGTTTGACCATCTCACCAGTCAACGAATCGAGTTCGATCGCAATTACTTCAGAGTTGTTGGAAATACTCTCTGGCATCAACCCGATCAGACTACCGATACCGGCAGACGGCTCCATGAACCTACCGCCAGTGACGCCCATTTGTTCAAGAGCGCCCCAGATTCCGTTGGTGATGACGTCGCGGCTGGTGAAGTGTGCATTGAGAACACTGGCCTTTGCTTTCTTCCACTCGTTCGGCGTTAAAGTCTCTTTCAAGAACCGATACGATTCGCCCCATTGTTTTTCCCATGCCTCAACACGGTTCCGAATTTCAATGATTGTCGAGTATTCGCCCTTCTTTTGGTACATCCGGGCTTTTTTGTACCACTCGTCATATTGATCCAGAAGTCCTGGACGCTCAATGAATTCCTTGCCCTTGTTCTCGTCGAACACATGCTGAAGTGATCCCCAGCCTGTGTACCGCATCAGAACTTGTTGCTCCGCCGCTGTGGCTTGCCGATTGTCTTTCTGAATTTCCTTCAGGAGTGTGATGGCTGCGATGTTGGCCTTCAGTTTCGTAATGAGCCCATTTGGCGCAATCGTATCGCCGGGCTGGATCTTCAGGTTTCGCGGACCTGCCATTGTTCCCGAAACTGTCTTAGCTGGCTTTCGGCTTCCTCGGTTAGAGGGTTTTCGTCCGGGCTTTGGTTTTGCTCCAGAACTCTGCTCTGTGCCAGTTCCCTCAGTGCTAGTTCCGGTTCCTTCGGATTCTGTTTCCGAAGTGCTGTCAGTTCCTCCAGGTAGCGAATCGCTGTTTGGTCTAGTTCCTGCTTCAGCTTCCCCGTCTTTAGAAGTGCTTCCAGCTTCCGGGGCCAGTGTTGTTCCAGATTCTCCAGACTCTCCGCCCATGCCCTCGTCTGATGAGGCTTCACCTTGGTCGCTTGTTCCATCGGTAGATACCTTTCTTGAAGTGAGTACGTCAGCCACGCTTCCTGCGTCATCGATTCCGGAATACTCCGGCAACCGCTTTAACGTCCGCCATGCCAGCTCGATTCCTTCTGCAGCATTCAGCGTGATCTCGTTTCCAAACTTATTCACCACAAACGCAACAAACTCGTCGAACTTCGCCACGCCATGATCCAGCGCAGCCTTTACCAGTCGCGCGGAGGCTCGCATCTGTTCGCGAGTAAGACCCATTGGTGCTGTAAAGCCAAACGCCTTTCCAAAGTCGTCAGCGGCATCGTCCAGCTCTTTCTTAGTCTGCTCTGATCGCGACTTTGCTTCGTCCTTTTTCCTCTGAGATCTTGCCCCCGGCGATTCAATCATGTCGATTGCCCCGGATGGCTTTGGAGTCTTTGGTTTCCGCGTCTTTGCTTTACCCTTATTTTTTGGAGTCAACTGTTCTACCAAAAGATCAATGGCGTCTTTGTGGTTCGATGGCCTCACGTCTTCTGCTGGAAACCACTTACTGTTGACAAGAATTCCACGGCTGATCTGTATGCCCTGAACAGTCCCGGTTTCGCCACTGGAAATAATCTGAACCTTGTCGTCTAGGTTTAGGGCTGTCGCCTTTGGCTCCTGCGCTGGCTTTTGGCCAAGCAGTTCCTCGCGAAGCATTTGCTCCATAAGATCCTCTTGAGATGGTTCAGGCTCGCTCGCCTTAGCCTTGTTCTCCTGATCAATCTCAGATTGTGCCCTTGCCACTGCCGCTGGCTTGTGGAATTCGACCTGTTCTTCCAGATCTTTAATCCTCGCCATGTGATCTCTGTCGCCAGCCTTGTGTTTTGGATCGCGGTAGAGTGGCTGCAGTTCGCCGTAAAGCCTGTCGTGCTCAATAGCCGATGGCTTTTCTGCCTTGGCCTTTTGTTCAACAACCGGAAACGGCTCTGTTTTAGGCTCAGGCTTCGATTTTCCTGCCTTCGGTGGAACCGGCTTGCCGTCCTTGATCGGGATCTGAGAAACAAGGTACTTCGCCGGAAGAACGCCTGGCGATTTGGTGACGTCATCATGCTGGCGATATTCGCTGGCAGGTATGTCAAAGACGTTTGCGACACCGGCCCTGTATCTCGGATCGTCCGTTTCCATTCCGGACTCATCGTCCACCACTCGCGCCGTACTCTGCAGCATCCCCTGTTTGGCGTAATTCAACCCGTTGTCGCGGATGCCTTTGGTCATTTCCTTAGACGAGACGTGAACTACACGAACCACGCCCTCTGGCTTTGGCGTCCATGTTTGTGCAGGCTTTGTTTTGGGTTCCGGCGTCCGCTCGAATCCGGAGACGTCTGTCCCGGAAAGCACGCTTCCATCGGCGTCGAACCGCACGCTGATGGTTCCCGAATTCTCGCTGATCCCATCCAACACGCCTGTCCGACCAGTCACGGCCTGCGTCAAGCGGTCGCCAACATTGAATCCGCCGTCCTTGATGGACTGTTTGCGTTTCTCCGCGTCCGCTTCTCTTCGCTTCTCTAAACGCAGATCCGGCGATTCGATGACATCTGCTGTTCCTTGTGCTGGTGTTTGATCGCTCTTTGATATCGCGTATTCGTATTCTGCTTTTGTCAACACCCTTCCATTGCCGTCCGCGTCGTCCATTGAATACGACTTGATTTTCGGTGGATTGGCAATGATCTCACGGTATTCCTTGGCTTTGATTGCATCCGGGTGGTTTTCGTTTGCTGAGATACCCCACTTTTGCTTTCGCAAAGAGCCTAATTGCCGTGTAGCCTTATTGACCGCTGCTGTATCATCGTCTTCTGAGACAACAGGCTTTCGCCCTTCTGTGAGTTGGCGGTCTACTAGATCGCGACGAGTGATAACTTCACTCTTTCCTCCGACTGACCCTGTATAGTTCACCTTCTGATCGAGTGTCTTTTTGAACCTTGCTGCTTTGCTCGCCTCTTGAAGTGTCAACTTTGGCTTTGCTGCGTCTGCTTCGGCCTTGTCGGCATCAGCCTTATCGAATCCAGCCTTTCTTGCAATTTCATCTTCGTACTGTTGTTTGATCTTCGGGGATTCTTCTCTTGCTTGCTGCTCGGTATCAAACAGCATATCGCCACCGCCTCGCGGCTGATCAGAACTTCGCACAGCAAACTTTTGGCCGCTACGCATATTTGCGATATAAACTTGGCCAACTTCTGTTGGAAGCTCTGACGTAAGTGGTGGAGTAGCCTGATCTGCCGGAGCGATTGCGTCTGGAGAAGAAAAGACTACGTTCCCGTCTGTTGACTTGCTTTCTGCCCAATCGCCCACTGCTGCCGAAGTGCTCTCGTCATCAACTGCCGGTATTTCAGGCTTCACCAACGGCTTCAGGATGCTTGGAACAACCGCTGGCTGCTCGCCGAACAGGTATTCCTCCATTGAATCCTTGGTCGCCTTTGACATCTTGCCAGGCTTCTCGCCACGGAATATGGTGGCGTTGAAATCGTCGCCTCGTGATTCCGCTTCCTTAAGTGCATTTGACTGCAGCCAAGTCTCCGCACGCCGAAAAGTCATGCGAAGAGTCATGCCTGTCTTGCCTTCGGTTCCAGTGCTGACCTTCGGGAAAGGGGTTGTTGGTCGCCCTGAAGACGTTTGCACGACTTCATCCGATGACAGCATGTCGCCGACAACGCCGCGACGTGGCGTGTCTGCAGTGGCTTCTGGCGATGTCGCATCCTCCTGCGGAGCGATTGCGTCTGGAGAAGCAACCTGCCCCATGGCGGAATCCACCATGGGAGCAGCAGCGTCGGTCTTTAATACCCCGACTTCGGGGTCTTGGGTGGCGACTTCGGGTTCTTGGGCGACTTCGTCCCCTTCGGGTGCTTCGGTGAGCTTTTCATTTTGAGCTTTCAATCGGTTAAAGATTCTATCCTCTACATCATCAGGCACATTGCCTGACATGTCTTCTTGCGGAGCAGGCGCTGGATCGAGCTCAGGCTTTCGCATTCCCAACGGATCGGGGTTGTTCAGGTTGTCTGCAAGTTTCTGACGATTCGCACGGTTCGGGTTGTCAACTGGCGGCATTCCATCGGCAATAGCAGCGTCGTAGTTTTGTTTAGATGGCTTCTTGATGAACGCATCCACTGCTGGTCGAACAGGCGTGGTGGACGTATCTGGCGAGTCTGTTGCTCCTTGCTGCTCGTCTCGACGTCGCAGCATTTCATCGATCGGGATTTGCTGGATTTCACCGTCGTCTGATTTCTGCTGATCTTCTGGGAGGACAGGCAGTCGCTGATTACCACTTGACGCCAAACGTCCTACCTGTCGAGCGCCTTCCATCGTCCCCATCATTAACATCGTTTGCAAGACAGTGTCTTTCAGCACTGCTTTGTAATCGACATCCTGGTTCAGCATTTTCTCAGTTGCATAGCCGTGCAGGACTTCCGTCAATACCTCTTCAACCAATTCGGCGGACGTGTCTTTAGCCAGCGACTTGGCACCACTGGCCAATGCTTTCATGGATGCCGGGCTAGATGCGATCTTGTTCGCAATCGCCTGTCTCATCACACGACTTTCAATACCGCCAAGCCCTGGGATCTTGCTCATTATCGGCATGATGGATGCTTCAATTCCTCCCTGAATTGCTGCATACCTTGTCAACTCATCGCCGGCGAGTCCAGCTTCTTTACCTTCGTACTCCGCTCGGCTGTATTCCTGGCTCCCGAACTGGCCAGCCATTACGGCCATACCAACAGCCGGAGTGCCAATCATTGACGCTGCAATGCCGGGCAACATTTGTGCTACGTTTTCTGCAACTCCTGCAAAAGCCTTGGAAATTTCAGGATGTGCATATTTTTCGTCGCGGTGTTGAGCCATTTCAGACTCAGCGCCGGCCGCTTGTGCCTCAGCTTGGTCAGCAGCCTGTGTTGCCACGTCGCCATAGCCCAGTTTTTTAACGAGAGGCGAAGCCATTCGGGAGAATGGAGCAACAAAGCCAAGCGTTGATCGCTCCATGAACGCTCGCGTTTCTTTGCCGAGGTTCGATGGCTCTTTGCGAATGTTTTCGCGTCCCTTATCGAATGACGCCTGTCGTTGTTCTTGCTCTGTCCGTGCCTGCTCAGCAGCTTTGGTGGAATCAACGCCTTCGGAGATCAGTTCTTCCGTGCGAGTGCGTGCAAGTGCTCGTTGCCTGAGGGGACTGGAAGCAACGGCGTTCTCGAATTCCATCCGCGCGGGGATGTCTGCGATTGCTTCGTCGATAGGTTTTTCGATGCCGTCAACTTTTACGGTTGACGGAGCAGGCTTCTGTTTTTCAAACTGCGGCCCCTTCCTCAGAAGCTCTTTCCGGTTTTGTCTCCCCTCAACAGATCCAGGATCTTCACCCTTCGAAGCATCTTGCTGTTTTGCTTCGTTGATCAGAGCGTTTTTTCGTTTGTCGATTTCGTCTTGGTACTTCTGCTGCTGTTCCTTTCGCGCAGCATTTTGACGCGCAGACTCTTCAGCATCTTTTATTGCTTTTTGTCTCTGGATTTCTTCTGCTGTCGTAATTGGACCGTATCGTTGATACCCATCAGCCATTTCAATTACCTATCTTGTACCCAGCTTTTTTAAGAATCTCTTCTGCTTCAGCAAGATCAGGATCACTGGTGTCTTTTGTCATAACAGAATTGATCACGATATCCGCCGCCATCCGCACAGTCTGATCCATTGTCGATGTTGAGCTGTGCTTCTCTCGCAGTGCCTGCAACTGCTTTCCGCCGGGAAGACCGCTCAGCGTTTTACCAACTTCTGCTGGCAATGGCGACCTCGCAGACAATACAGGTGGTTTCGCCGATGCTTGTCCCGCTGGCATTTGCTGTGGCGCTATTTGCCATTGCTCATTGCCTCGTGGATCAATCGGGCCTTGCGGCTGAAAAGGCTGTTGCTGTGGTTGTTGCTGTTGCTGCTTCAGCTTCTCTCGGTCTATTTCCTGTTGATACAGTTTTTGTGGCGGAAGACCTTCTTCCTCTCGGAAGTAATGTTCATGTGGGGCAAATTCGTCCATTGCCGCTTTGTCGAGATCATCCGTGTTTTTGTAAACAGGCTCGCCGGTTTCAGGGTCCGTCTTTGCTCCAAGCTTGTCCCGTAATTTCTGCATGGCGATCTCTCTGTCGAGTGCCCCTTTTCGCTGTTTCGAAGCGAGCTCCTGTGTTGTCGGAGCCGCCTTCCCCTGGCCGGAAGAGAGTGGCTCATATGTCCGGAATCCTCGCGAATCAAGGCTGACGATAAACTCGGCTCCAGTTTTTTTGTGCGTTACCAATGATCCGTCAAAGCCATCCTGCGAACTCTGAACCCTTTCATTGGGGATAATCGCCGAGAGTTTTCTCTGATGCTCCAGCATTGCTTGCTGCTTCAGCCCTTCGTCAAACGGGCCATTCATCACGTTTTTCTGAAACGACTCATCCAGCGTTTTCATTTCTTTCTGTTGTGACTCGCTGAAATCCATTCCAGCGTTGCGGGCCTGCTGAATCTGTTCGTTCCATCGCTCAGACACGCCGAACGTTTCCCTCTGGGTCGCGTTCTGCTGCGTGTATCCTTGCTGTATTTCGTCGCGCTGTGTTTGCTGACCGAACTGTTGCTGATCGCGCTGAGTTGAATACCCGAACTGCGAGGCATCGCGTTGCAGAAGATCCTGCTGCTGTTGCTGATCGCGCTGCGTTTGGTATCCGAACTGCTGTTGATCGCGCTGCGTTGAATACCCGAACTGCGAGGCATCGCGTTGCAACTGATCTTGCTGTTGTGCTCGATCGCGCTGAGTTTGGTATCCGAACTGCTGCTGATCGCGTTGCGTTTGGTATCCGAACTGCTGCTGATCGCGTTGCAACTGATCTTGCTGCTGTGCTCGATCGCGCTGCGTCGAATATCCGAATTGCGAGGCATCACGCCTCAGCAGATCTTTTTGCTGCTGCTGATCGCGTTGAGTTTGCTGTCCGAACTGTTGTGCTGAAGCGTCCGCAGCAATGCCGGCACGCTGGTTCGTGTTCTGTTGTCCGTACAATTGCTGCTGTTGATCACGCCTTGCAGTTGCCGCTTGCTGCTGTGCGGCGAGGGCGGATTCAATACCACCTTTTTGTTTGACGAGACTTTTTTGGGTAATGTCTTCACGGTTTTTATTAAGGACCGCGATGTATCTGTTTTGGGCCTCTCGATATCTCTCCTCCTCTAATCTCCGTTTTTCCAGTTCGTCTTGTTCTGCTTGCGTACCCCCCTGACTGCGGCCAAATGATGGCGCTCGATTGTACGTGTCTGTTCCATACGGATGACGAGATTTGTATTGGACCATGAGAACGACGCCTGTACTGAGTGTTAGAAGACCGGGACGCAATCGCGATTGGCTTCGTTACTGATTTCTGTTATCAACGACGGTATACAAGATCGTGAGAGCCGCGTGATGGTCGGTCAGTGTCAACAGCCCATGATGCCCCGTTGTTAGTGGATTTTTGCACTTGACCATTAATAAGCCTGAACCTAGCAGGCACGCTCGCCGAGTAATTCAGTTCTGCTTGCCTTTGCTGGAATGCCAACTGCTCCCTTTGTAGTGCGCCCTGTTGCGCCAACTCCTCCCTCTGGAATACCAACTGATCCCTTTGTAGTTCGCCCCGTTGCGTCAAATCCTCCCTCTGGAAACCCAATTGTTTTTCCTGCGCGTAAACATTCGAAACGTCCATAGATGATGGACCGCTGGATTGGACACCTTGTTGAAGAAAGCTCAATCGCCTGCCTGCCAAATCGTTCTCGTTTGTGGTGTTCTGATTCCACTGAGACGCGAGTCCAGTCGCACGGTTTTGTAAAGTGTTCTGGTAGGCCGCGCTCAGGCTTGCGTCTGTCGAGATGCGATTCTGCAACAACTGATCTTCAAGACTCAATAGCTGGCGAGTGTTATCAAAATTCGTCCCGCGCTGCAGAGAATCATGGATCGTTGTGTTTCCCAGCCCACGCATGATTGCGGACTGAGACGACGCTGCCAGTCTCTGGGTGTTCTGCCGATTCAAGTCATCTCGCATTGAGTTTCCGTAGAGATCGACTCTCGCCATGTTGCGATCGCGAGTCGCACTGGCATCCGCAGTGACAGCGTCGTAATTGTTTGAAAGCTGTTGGTAGCCTTGGTCGCCACGAGACCGCGAGTTAAGGATTTGCTGGTCGTAACCTGCGGATGCCGCATTGAATCTGGCCGCGTCTTGTTGCCCTGAATACATTCGCTGAGCCTCAACGCCCGGTGATCCGAAATCTCTCATGGCTGTTGGTCCAGCCTGATTGAACGAAGGCAATGATCCAGACGGGCTCATTGGTCCAGCCTGTGGCGGTTTTGGCAATGATGGCACGAAAGTCCCGCTCATACCGCCCGGAAATGTCACACGCTCGTAACCCGCTGGCGTTGGGACATTAAAATTATTTCTTGCCATTTGCGTGTATCCTTGCCTTGAGTCAATAACGAATAACTACTGCTCGCCAAAATCGCACATCACTGCCGCCAACGTTTGCTGTCGCTACCCTGATGGTAACCGTATTATCAGCAGACACGTATCCTGACCATGAAATAATACCAGTGGCTGGGGCTTCAACTGGAGATACGATCACATTGTCTCCAGATAGTGCCCCGGTCACAGTTATCGTAAGGTTTTGAACAGTGCCATTCCTGGCGAATGACAAACTTGCTGTTCCTTTCCCTGAAAAAACTGACAACCCAGTTTCGTCCTGCGTCAATCCACCAGTGGATTTCAGTCGTAAGACCAGTCGCCCGTCGCTATCAATCGTGATTCCGGTGTCGAGAACAAGAAGCCCTGGCGTTGATAATGCGCCAAGGGCTCTTCGTGTTCGAAGAGTCGCTTCTGGATCGTTTATGATTTTTCCCAAACCGACTGACAGGCTCATGGCGTGCTCCGCATGATTCTTTGCATTGTCTCGGTCGCCTGCTCAACGCCAATCGTCAGTTGCTCCATTGCCCATGGTCCAGATGAAGACAACCGCAGGTATCCATGTTCTATGAATCCGCGAGGCCACTGACATGCGTTACGGCCGCCTTTGATTCGCCCAGTGATTCTCGGCGCAATATCCAATGCTCGCTCCATGCTTGACGCACTGCATATTGCCCACGTCACGCTATCACTGCTTTCACTCAGCGTGGCATAGAGTTCAACCAGCATCATGCCACTGAATGGCCCAATGTAGACAAAGCTCTCGATTGCGTTTCCATCATCAGTATTTGAATCCACGTCAATAAACCGAACATAGCCATCCTGTCCGTATTCCAGAATACTGCGATCCGCAGCCGTGTTTCCGGCCAACAGATGGACGGAAAAAGGATTGTGATCTGAGTTCGCATACGTGAATGGCCACCATGCTTCGTTTCTTACGTCCCAGACATAATTTACTGTCCCTGATCCGTTAATAGGAGAGATGTAGACACGGACGGCAATCGCCCTGTCATCCCACTCCAGTGTTACGATGTTTTCACTAAGATTGGTGTCAGACAATCTTTCGTCGATCGTCATGGACGTCAGTCTGTTCGGAATGCCGTTCTCGGGGTTAATGCGATAAATCCCACCGCGTGAACCGAAGAAATAGACAATCCCTTCAGGCGATTGGCACCATGCTTTACCAAAAGCGATCCCGGTAATATCGGTCACGCTGACATTGATCCCCCCTTCAGCCGGGTTGCCAACAAGACGGCGGATTGAATGCGAGCCTCCAATCAGCATTACATCATCGGTGTACGGAATCAGGGCTGTCACAATATCTGGATTCTTGCCGTAGCCAGAAGTCACATTCCCTGCAACCGCCTGCTGAACCGTCGCTGTATCAGGAGCGTAGTCGAAATCGAAAGGATCACCGACCGCCGACATAAAAATGTTGTTCGGATCAGTCTCCAGCCCACTCAGTACGATTCGTCCTCCCCAGACGGCAATCAGCGAGCATCGTGATCCGCTCAGGCGAACACAACTTCCACCACTTGCGTATGCTCCGCTCCCTATTGAGCCAATTATCTCAAAGGTGTCGGCCGTTATGTTTTCAATCACCCACGTTTCATTTGTTGCCGCGTTGCCAACAACCCCCGTGATTGTGACCTGATCCCCGTTACTAAATCCATGTGAAACAATAGTGACTACAATCGGCGTTGCATTTGAGGCGTTTGTGATTGGTTGAACGTTTGATTCCTGCGATGGCATTGTGCCGCCAGTCGCTGCCGTCCATGTAATCATTTCGTTCGCTGATACGTTGTAATACTTGTAGTTCGCTCCGTCACAGAAAAAAATTTGCTTGAAGAATGATTCGGCAAATATGACAGTCTTTGCCGATGACATGGCAGAGGTTCCAGAGAGAATTGGTTGGATTCCAGTTCTGGTGATTACAGCAGCATTTCCACCAGAAATACCCACAAGAGTTGTGACCCTCGCTCCAGTTGTCAAGATTGTGCTTGGTCCTAATTGTCGAACAGCCCCTGAAGCCGTGACCCTCACTCCTCCAGGTGGGTCTCCTAATGAACCTGTCTGACGGCTTTCGTTTTCAACAACGGCAACAACATGCACAAGACACTGGCCTGCCAAAGCCCCATTGATTCGATCGGGACAATACTTTAGCGTTCCAGCTCGCGATGCCCCTCGGTTTCGTCCTGTTTTGGGATCATACCCGATCACGTTATCGCACTTAGATGCTGTGTGCGTTCCGTCTTGGCCTCCCTTTTGACGCAATAATGCTGAAGCCTCATTGAGCCCTTTTAGCGGAAATTGGATTTCAATTCGACGGGTTGGCATTTTATGGCACCACGAATGTCATGTTGATTATGAGGAAGTCGCCCACATGGGGCGCATCGCCGCGAACCGGTGTTTTTGCTGTGATTGTCTGATTGTGTGAAATCACGGCATTCGCAGCAGTCAGGGTTCCAAAATCCGTATGATAAATCGGACGCGGACTGAAAGCTCCATGTGTGGTTGCCGTTCCTGCTCCGGGAATCATGCCATACCATAAGACTGGACTGCCGCCGTTCATGTGCAGATTCACTACAGTATTAAAGGCAGTGTTCATGTGCGAACACGTAGCCTCTACCAGATGGCCTGTTGGACCAATCCAGCGATGTTGACAACCGTTTGTTAAAACAAGCGTGGTGGAGGTATTGTAGTTCGTTCCGACAAAAGCCATTGAAACATGCTTCACCATCTCTAACGTACCGAAAGCAAGGCTTATGATGGGAGAGGCTGGAATAATTGAACCAGCGCTTGGAAATATAGCATTGGAGACAGTCAACAGCGTGGTACTTACAGCACTACACATTCCGTAGTAGAAGACTCCTGCTCCAATCTCGACACGAACCGGCAATCCAACTGAGAAGTAGTCGCTCGCTTTCCGATTGACTCCACCAGACGGAGCTCCGCCATCAAATAGTACCCTATCCCAAGTAATAGCACCCGATTCAGTGTACGCAATTTGGTCAATCACCGTCCAACGCTCTAACGGAGGAACTGGAGCAGTAGCTACAAAGTCCGTACCATCGTAGGATATGTAGTCCCCCAACACTGGAGCTGGAGACGCCTTAAACAATAAAGACCGAAGCTGTTTCTTCGTGAGTTTCTTACTGACGCCTGCCTGTTCGATTTCGATTTCGTCGGTTTCGTTGAGAACCAACGCTTCTGGCATGTCTGAAATTTTCACCACCATAAGATTTCTCCTTGTGTGCTACGTCGTGATGTCATTTATTACGTCAACACAAAAGCCATGCAGATAACAAGGAAGTCTGCCGTATCGCCAGCAGTCGTCACCACTGCGGTAATCGTCTGACTGTCGGCAATCGCGAGGTTCGCTTGAATCAGGTCACCCAGCGCGGAGTTAACGAAAGCTCCATGAGTTGTTGCTGTTCCTGCTGCGGGAATTACACCAGCGGTCGAAACGTTTGTTCCACCATTCATTTTCAGATTGACGACAGTCGTTCCTGACGTATTCATATGCGAACACGAATAAGCCACAAGGCGACCGGGTGCGCCTCGCCAACGATGAAGGCAGCCTTTCACCAACGGAATAGTCGGTCCCAGCGTGTTGTAGGTCACCGCCGGAACACTCATCTCCACATGCTTCACCATCTCTAACTTACCGAAAGTGAGGCTGATAATTGGACTTATTGGAAGAATCGCCCCAGACATCGTCAATAGCGTGTCTGTGACCGCCGTGCATATTCCGTAGTAGAAGACTCCTGCTCCAATCTCGACACGAACCGGCAATCCGACTGAGAAGTAGTCACCGCCTTTCCGATTAACTCCACCAGACGGAGCTCCGCCAGCAAACGTGATCGTGGATGACGTGGCGGGGGCCGCTTCGGTGTACGCAATTTGATTAATCACCGTCCAACGCCCTGTCTGAGGAGATCCAGCAATAAAGACAAAGTCCGTACCATCGTGGGCTAATACGTCCCCTAACACTGGTGCTGCCTCTGCTGGATCAATAAACAGATTTTGCCGAAACAGCGTCTTTGTGATTTTCTTACTGACTCCAGCCGTTTCGATTTCTAAGATGTCGGCCTCATTGAGAATTGAAGCCGCCGCAAGTCCTGAAATGGCAACACCCACGATGATTCTCCTTTACGTTGTTCGATCAATGACAGACGCCGCAATTGAGCGTCTCGCTGTGTGTCCGGACGCGACGGCGTTAATCTCGATTGTGTATTCCAGATCCAAATCCAAAGCAAGGCTCGCTGGCAGTTTGCCCTGATACTTGCCATTGCTGCCTGGCACATAATCCATATCCGATGGACCAAACGCAAGTGCGTTCACCGCTCCGGCAGATGCTGTCCGAACACCAGTCGCTGAAACCAGCGAATATCCTGAGTACAACGAGAACGTGACAGAACCGTCGTTGACGTAAGCTCCGTCAGTCGCCTTCTGGAGCCACGTCCATTCGATGATGTTGTCGTTCTTGCGGAAGAGCGTTTCGCTCATTGATTCATCCTGATGTCGCCATATAGATGCGGATCAACATTGATCGTACCAGAAAGGTGCGGAACAAAGCTGATCGTACCAGAAAGGTGAGGAACTACGCGGATTGTACCGTGCAGAAAATCTGGGGCAATGACTTCAGCTTTTACAAACGACCCGTATCGACGACCTGGATACGGTACACCTGCTCGTGACTGAGTTATCGCTTCCATGTGTCGCACCTCATGTTATCGAAAAACTGTCGCCACTTACTGGAGCTGTTGTCAACGCAACGAATGTCAGCAAAGGAAGTGCCGCCGCGCTGCACGATGTGATTACTGTCCCTTGCCCTCTCAGGCCAACCGTTGTCGTGTTGTTGTCAAAAATAATGACTCTGCCGTTCCATTGATTGGCGACACTTCCGGCCGGCGAGATTCCCGAAGGCGTGAATGACGATGTTGACGGCGCAGTCGCTCCTACCACCCCGCGAATGATCGTGCGATTCGAGAACAGGAAACTGTCTCCAACCTTATCAACAAGCAACTGTCCCGCATGTAGCACGCCGTCAAACACCAGTTCGTCAGTAACCTCAACTGAGCCACTATAGATTCTCACAAGGTAGCTCGCGTTTGTTACGCGAACTTCCGAGAGCGTGAACGTCCAGACGCCAGTGCTGCCAGTCTCTAAAATCGTATCTCCGCCGGTATTCAGCAACGCTCCGGCCTCATCGCGAACAAACGCAGTGTGCCCGCTGACGACACCTGAAATGTGCGGAAAGCTAATTGAAATCACTGCGCTCATGTTAATAGCCCCAAGTTTCTCAATGCCGCCGCTATCTGCGCGATCGTGTACCCGCCGAACGTAGCTGAATCATTTGCAATACCAGACGAGTTCGCAACAAAGGCTCCTGCCGAAACGCCAGTCGTTTGCCGCGTGACAGCCGTAGTGCCATAGAAACCCAGCTTGTTCCCTGTAACGCCAACCCTGATGTCCCGGAGTGTTCCCGTGCCACCGGCGTAGCTCCCGATCGTAAATACGTTAGTGTCAAAACCACACACTCCTCGCTCGAAGTTCGAGCCCGCTGAGGACCAAGTGTTATAGACCTGGATTCGATGTGGAGTCGTGCCGTTTCTTACTCCTACCAGACCTGCCCCACCATCGCGGAACAAAGCTGTTTCGAGCGCACTTGTTGTGTTCACGCTACCTGTACTTGCCCAACCAAATGCCCCATTGTTCCACATGGTCGTATGAAAAGTGCTTATCACAGACATCGACCCAAGAAACATTGGCCGTCCGGCTGAATCAATCGACGAAGTAACAGCATTGCCAGGGGTTCTCCACTCTTGCTGATTCACCGTCAGGCCAGCGAATCCCCCCGACGTGATCGCGACAGCATCACTAACTGGCGTCACTAAAACTTGACCAAATGTCTTGGCCCCAGCGATTGTCTGAGCACCTGTTGTAACAACACCGCGAGCCGAGGATGATGCACTTGGGATATTTATCGTGACGGTCGAGACCGCTGCGTCCACCTCGACATCAACGCCTGCTGTTCCAACCGCAATCGTATAGGAAGTGCTACTCAGAGCATTGATTGTTATGTCACCTGCGTTTGTGCCAGTCAATCCCAGGTCAGTCTTCAGCGTCGCCAGCGGCTGCACTTCCGGCACGCCAGTGCCTCCAGTCTTGCGATAGACAACACTCGCCGTTGCCATATTGGCTTGATTTGCCAGCGTCACAACACCTGCAGCAATTGTTAATGCCGTCGCTCCAGTCACGTCGCCCGTATGAGTTGCATTGGAAGTTTTCGCTGTATTTGCAGCTACATCTGCTGTCGCAGCGACGGCAGACGCAAGATTGACATATGTCTGGTCGCCTCGCAAAACAGTGTTAGCATCTGCTGTCCCTGTTCCAAGGTTCGCTGTTGGCATTCGCCCGGCCGATGCTGACAGGGTGGACAGCAAGCCTCGCATTTGTTTCCAAAACGTAATTTCCGAAGGCATGGGGCGGATCTCTCAGATTACCGAACGCAGACAATGCCTGTGAAAATCTGAAGCCGCCGCGATCACGACGGCTTCAGACGGTTTGGCAAGAATGAAACCATTACACCGGAAGCAAGAGCACAGTGACGAGACCGCGAGCCGCTGTCGTGGTTCCAGTCACGTCCATTCCGATTGCATCGCCAGCCGCCAACAGGATTGTCGCTGGAGTCGCGCTGAGTGCCAACGTTTGGTTGGTGTTGGCTCCGACTCTCAGGTTTGCTGATCCGGTATGTAGTACCGTGCCGCTGGCAATCGCCACGCCACTTGCTGCTTTGCGGATTTCTGCCGTAACGCCACTCGCGTCTGATCCGACAACCAGCGGACGAACAATGATTGACTGAACCTGAAGCGCCCGACTCGCCACGAAAAACGGATCATCGATCGCAGTTGCTTCGCCGTAGTTAAAGCTGACTGCATATGCGCCAGACAACCCTTCAGTGACGAACAGAGATGAAGCTCTGGTGCCGATGTTGACGAAACGAGTTGTTGACAGCCCGGTGCCGTTTGTTTTGATAAACTGGCATCCCGGTGCATACCCCAAAGTTGCTGCAGCCGGAACGGTTGATCCGTAGGCCAGAAGGATGCCAAGAGACGGGTCTTTTGCGACTTCGCCAAGTCCGTCGTGAATGTTAAGCGCGCGAGACATAGTACAACTCTGCTTTCTTCTTCTGGTTAAAAAGGTGGGGCTTTAAGTAAGCCATCTTAAAGGCATATGCCAACTCGAAAAACTTTTATTGGTAGTTTGTCGGACCAAGCCCGACGTGCTGCACTCGCGGGCCTTGTCGCATGAAGCTGCGACGCTGGTGACTGTAGTCCAGGTTCTGTCCGATGATCCCCGGATTGCTTGTCTGGCGATCGAATGAAACGGCCGCCTGGAGTTTCATTCTAAACATCTGCATGTGAATGCCAGCTTCGCCTTTGAATTCAAGCTCCACGGCTCCAAGGACCGCTTCGCGAAGACATTCTGACAAGGGCAGTCCGCCCATCGGAAACGGCAACGCGGATGTAAGCTGATAAGGGTTGATCGTGTAGAACCCGGAAATCGTGTAGGCAGAGTCCGCCGTCGGCCAGAGTGTCATCATCCATCGCTGACCACTCGCGCCAGTCTGATCCTGCGTAAAGACAGCGAACCGAGTTGGCTGAGAAGCAAAGTCGGCAACACCGCTTTTCTGATACGACAGCAATTGCTGCTTGTCGGCACGCTGAACCGTGTATCCCAGCGATGTTGATGAATGATCAAGGAACAGATCGCCTCGGAAGCCACCGAACAAATCAGGCAGTACGTAATCGATCTGCTGCAACGTGTATGACGATCCGGCGGCCGCTGCCACTGCCGCGTTGTCCAAAATCAGCGATGTGTCGCTGGATCGTGTTGCTACCGGGTAGCTCACACCGCCAACAGTAAACTCCGCATCCGCCGCCCAGGCCGGAAACAAAGTACCAACGCCAGTCACGACACCAGCCACAACAGTGACGGTCCCGGTCGCGTATGGAGCGTTGATGCTGAACGACCGGAACTTTGGCTGCATGAACGACCACATGTGAACCTGAAGCTCGTTCGGCAGTATGTCAGGTTCGTAAACCCACCGACAGCCGATATCAACGCACATGTTGACTCGCGTTGTGAAATCAGCATCATCCCAACCAGTGATGTCAATGCCCCGGCCCAGCATGTTGCCAGCGGCCTTCAGCAGATCGTCACGATTAAGCGTTAATGTTGAATCAGCCACGAACTTACGCTCCCGCGATTTGTACCTGACTCATCAGGTACGGTTTTGTCTCTGATCCTACCTTGACGTCGATCCATGCTCCCCGACGGCCGATGAACTTTCCGGCAGTCGGCTTATCGTCAATCAGGACCGTGACCTTGCTCTGCGCTGGGGTGTTGTCCCAATCGTCACTGGCCGGCAAGTCGCTGATGCTATCGACTTTTGCGTCATCTTCTGGACTGCACAGCAGGTCGCCAATAGTTGTGAACTCAATCGCAAACGCACGACCATCTTTGGTCGCGATCAACCAATTCATCACCACGCCCAATGCGGCCTGTTTCGTGATGACACTGCCGATACCCAAATTCTGACAGCACTTGAACGCCCATGCGTGCATCCGGACCAGCGATTGTGGCAGTGGCCGTTGATCCTCGCCATCATGGAACAGAATCGATCGGTAGTAACTGGCTGTTGTACGATCCATTGAAAACCCTTTTAGAATAAAACAAGATTGACGCGGCGACATTGTGTCGCCGGTCAACCAAGTAAGATTACACGAATAGCTGGGCACAAGTCCAGCGGTCAATCTTGCTTACACCAGCAGCGGTAGCGACAAGCTTCTGACCGAACAGTAATCCAAACCGAACGTCGGCAGGGAAATCAGTTCCGGTCTCGTTCGGAACAGCTTTCGTGTTTCCGCATGAAACACCGTTGACGTACCATGTCAGCAGTCCCGTACGGCGAGTGAATCGCATTCCGAGCTTGACATAAGTGTCGGCCACCAACACAACACACGCGGAGTTGACTGTCTGATCAGCAACGACACCAACACCGTCTGCCTTGTAGATCGTGTCAACAGACCCCGAACCCTCTGGCATTCGGAAGCCCACAAAGTTGCCAGTCGCAGCCATGATCGGAGGATCAGCAGCGGAAAGCGGGATATCAACCGTGGCTGCAACATTGTCCCAAAGGCCAATGATCATTCCGAGATTTGTGATGGAGCCAACCTTCACGCGAGCCTCGAACCACAAATCACCAAGCTGCGATGAAATCTGGAACACTGTCCGAATCGAGCGGATGAAATTCCCTTCATTGGCGGTCGCTTCAGTCAAAGCGATCTCGCCGCCTGTGACATCAGGGTAGGTGATTGTGCCTCCAGCGGAATTGAATCCAAAGTACGGAATACCAACCAGTGTTGCATCGCCTGTCACTGATGCGATTGATCCGCCGACATTGAAATCGTCATCAACAATAATGCCATTGACATTACCGTCGCGAATGTCCTCAAGAGGACAATCTGCCCAAACACCAGACGACAAGCCGCGACTTGTATCAGCGGTTCTTCCGCCGTTGTACTGCACTGCGTTAGACATGATCAAGACCTTTCAACTACTTCAGCATCGCCACTGAACCCCTCCAGTGGTCATTCGCTGCCTCGTGGCAACTGGGGTCCGTTCCCACACGGCTCTCTTTTCCGATCAACAAGATCGGACGGGATCACAAGAAAAAGACAAGGGCGGACACAAAACCGCCCTTGTCAGTCACGATTACTTCGCGAACACCGCACATCGGCGACGATTCGTACAGAGGATATTATAGGTTAAATCAACAAACACCCTATAATAGTTGTGTTGATTCGGGGCTGGTGTCGGCCCCGTTTCACGAAGGTAGTCACCCTTCAAGCAGTACGGATAGAACACCGCGTGATCAACCTGGTAAATCGGATCTGTCGCAGCCGTGTACACGGTCGTGTCATCCAGTTGCGGGACATAAACCAGCGGGTTCTTTTTGAAAGTCAGGGTGCCGTCGGTATCCTGGACGCCACCATGGCTGTTACCGACGCCAGCGGTATACGGCGCAATGTCACGACCGAGATTCTCGTTCTGAGCTTCGCCCACATTTTCAAAGGCACTTGTCGTGACTTCGTTCATGTAGTAACGGCGATCGTTCGCGCGCGGAGTGCTCATGTCCCCCTTCGTTACGGGTGACTTGAAGTTTGTCGCGCGGAGTGCGGTTCGCATTTTCGGCAGGAGATCCTGCTTGTTTACGGCCGCGTACTGTGCCGAGTAGTTTCGGAACTTCGGCGAATCAGTCAGGTTCAAGCCTGCGATTGTCGCGTGCATGACGCCGTCTGGTCCAGTCGGGTATCCACCCGTGAAGCCAGTCGTCGCGTTAAACACAATCCAATACGGCAAGCCGTATGGATTCAATCGGTCAGACGAATTCGGAACCTGCCACGCCTTGGCCTCCAATTCTTCCGCCAAGTCGAGCATCGCGACGTGTCGGCGAGGCTTGACAGTGTCGTTGATCGTGGACTTGCCACGATTCATTAGGATGTCAGTCTGGTAGTGGTATGCCCACTTGGACTGAGCATGACGCCACGGAACCTGGATATCATCCATCAGGTCTGGAATATCCACGTCATCAATGTCCGTCATTCCCGTGTGCGACGCAGCGCCAGACAACCGGGTCAACAGATTTTTACGGATTGCGATCCCGTCACCGAAGACGATCTTGTCGTCTTTCAGCCAGTGACTCATCATTTCATAATCGACGAGATTCTGGGCGATTTGCTCCCAGTTCATTCGATCCAAGTCCGGCAAAATGCTTTGGACCAAATCGGCTACGTCTTGTGGTGTGACAACTCCAGGCATGGTACTCTGTCTTTCTTTATGGTTTGTTTAGCCAGCAAAACCTACGAGTGACTTTTCCAGAATTCTTTTTCTTTAGCTGTTGCCGATGCCTGCCCTGTCAGGGCTTTGGTCCCTGAGGAACGAGGTCTCGACAACGCTTGTGAACCAGCCTTCTTGATGTCGCTTGTAAGCTCTTTGCGGGCGAATGTTTTGGTTTGTTTCCAGAAAGAGGCTTGAACGGCCTCTTGAATAAGTTCATCTTCGGACGGCATGGGCTTACCTCCGGACTGATAGCCGTTCATCAGAACCTCCATCTTTTGAAAGACTTGGTCCCGATTAGCGACAGCTTCCGGCGATGTCTTCATCAGATCTCCGCGTCGGCCATTGCCAAGCAGTGACTTGAATTCTTCGCCGAGTTTGTTGATCGAATCGTCAAACCGCTCACAGTGCGCTGCCCACGCACGGTCTCGATCGGCTTGGAAAACCTGCTTGACCATTGCTTCTGCTCTGGTAGCACGTTGCCACATTTTCTCCTGCAATCCGACGACATCTGGGTCGTGCCCCAGCTCAATCATCTCTGCCCAATCTGGTTCAACCTCAACTTCTTCAGCTGGAGTTTGATCATCTTTGGCGGGAGACTCTTTGCTTGACTGTCGTGCCTGCAGTCGCTGTTGTAGCTTCTCGACTCGCGCGACTTCCTTTTCCAGTGATTTCTCGCTGGTGAAGCCCTTGATCTCACCGAGTGTGTAACCAAGCTCAGTAGCTCGATCCAACAGTTCATCGCTGATGATATTCTCAGCGGATTCAACAGTTGACTGGGTTTCAGTCTCCTCTTCAGTTTCAACACTTTCAGTGTCTTCGCTGGCATCGTCTGACGTCTCGGACGGAGTTTTCTTTGTTTCGTTTTCGGCTTTCAGTGCCGAAAGATCATCGATTTCTGATGAAGGGCTGGAATCATAACCGGGATCAACAGCGGAATACTCGCTGGTGGAAACAGGCGTAGACTCGCTGCTGGAAACGCTTTCAGAAGCGACATCAGAAGCGACATCAGAATTGCCTTCGGTTTCCAGACTCATCAATCAGACCCTTAAAAGAAAATGGGAGCGCGAGTTTTTCAACTCGGCTCCCACAGAGGGCCGTGATGTTCTGTGGACATCTTCTGCGAGGAGTGGTAGCTATTCCACTGATCTCGCTATGTCCGTCTGCCTGTTACCGAGCTAATCAGCCCGGCTCCCGTTGTATTATTTACGAAACATTATGAAGAAAAAGAAAACCTGTCAAGCGATTTGATTATCCGCCAAGTGCTGAAATCGCCTGTGACCGTTGTTCGGGCGTTGAGTCAGCCCAAAATTTCCGCAATCCCTTAAATCCATCTTCCGACTGAACGACATCAAATGCCTGCTGAATGTATGACAGGTGAGCGTCTGTCATAATGCCTGCAAGACAAATCTCGTACGACTCTTTTAATTCACGCTTCGTTGATTCAGGAAGCATGGGTTTATTAGATTCTTTTCTGCGAATGTTCTCTTTGCTGACGATGTATTCCATCGCCCTGATGTCATCCTTGTCGGGTGCCTGAGACACGTTTATTGATAAGATTACTGTGGTCATTTTCGCTCTTCATTTATCAAATTTGTGACTAAAGATTTGGTTACCGATACTTTCGGCAACTTGCAGTCCTTATTTTTGGTTGGGGGTCTGAATACCCGCCCTGCCTGTCAAACATGCCAAGCGTTTCGAGAACCTTCTTTCTCTGCCCCTTGGATTCGAAGATAATGTCTCCGTCCTTTGTGTGATTCACCTGGCCACAACCCTGCGATCTCAGGTGATCCATGTGCTCTTTGATTTGTCCCGGATGAACACCGGCCGCAGAAGAGACCATTGGGTAGTTAGAAGGAACCGTCGAGATTGACGACATTCCTCCCCAATAAGTCTTGGCCGTGCGACCGTCGGAAAGTTTGATCTGGCCGTTCTTCACGCGGCGATCGTGATCTTTGAACGACATGGATAAATCAACCAATTCGCCATCATCAGTTTTGAATTCGTATACCGGCATGAAATCTTCCTTTAAGTCAACTAGGATTCCTGGCCGCCACCTGCGAGGGCCATCATTTCGCGCTGCTGGTCCATTCCACGATCTGTCATGCCTCGACTAACGTTTTCTCGCGTGTAGTTTCCGTTTGGTTTGCCAGGTTTCGGAGCTTGGCCACCGCCACCGAACTTCTCTTGCGGTGGCAATGCTTCCTGTATCATTGGAACTATCTGGGTGAGCTCAGGAAGATCGTAATACTTCGCTAGTTTTGACAAATATACGTAAACGTCTGGCTGAATGCCAAGTTGAATTGATGGCATAATATCCTCTCGCCAAATCGCCCGCAGAAGCTCAGCGCGTTGACCTGGAGAGACGGACGTCATTGAGTATGGCTCAATCGAGATTGCATACTGTTCGTAATCGCCGGTACGGACATCCATTTCTTGTCCGAATCCATTATCACGGCGAGGCCACTTGATTGGCAGCTTCATGTCCGTGCCTGGTATTTCCCGCGTCAGGTCAAATTCCTGCGTCGGATGATGATGCAGGTAGAACGCGACGTCTTCAAGGACCGCCTCGGTTGCAGACAGCAAAACCCCTTGCATTGATTCAATACGCACGTTCGCTGCCTGCTTAATCATCTGCTCCTGCCCCAACGTGGAGGCAGACGCCCCGAGCCCCATTTGTTGCGAAAGGTTGCCCATCATAAAATCAGCCATCGACTTCACGTTCAGAGCGAATCCCAGCGTCTGCTGATTGACACCCCCGAAGCTGGCTTCCCTGAATGCGTTCGGATTGCCAACCGCGATCACATCGCCGTCACTCGTCTTGATGATGGACTGGCCGTCAGTGACTCCCTGTAAGTCAGTGATGCCGATTGTCTTCTGCCGGGATGCCTGCTCACCGAGTTTCGTGTAGAGCTTGTTTTCAAGGTCATCCAATGCGATCCAGTTGGCGATGGGCGAAAGCGGCATGATGTTGTTGAGAACAGGATTGAATCCGAACATGTGATACGGACCATGCTTTGGACCCTCCCATTTAACGGTCTTTAATGGTCTGTCGCCGCCATCGACCGAGAAGGTTACAATCTCGTTCTCTTCAGGCACGAAGATCTGCCAGATCTCGCACATTTCAGTAAATGAATCGGTGTTCGCATTGCCGTCAGGCTTTGAGATGTTGGACATCCCGTCACGGCCGGCACTCATCTTTTCGATAGCCGTCAGTTGTCCTCTCGCCTCCTTATTGAACGTGAGATCTTTCTTTGCTTCAGCGAGCGACATTCGATACTTGTGCCCCCAGAACGAGACCTGACGGCGATCCCATTTCGTGGCGGTTGTGTCGAACACGAAGTCGTCGAACATGATCGCTTCGCAGAACACCTCTGTGATCGGCAATATCTCGCCGTCGATTTCCGGCGAGTCTATAATGTCGAGACCGACTTCCATGATGCCAACAAGAAAAATGGCAGACAGAACCCATAGTCGGTGTTCAGCCTCAAACTTCATGTTCTTGAGCGCCTGGTTCATTGCGAGCTCCAGCTCAATGGCTGAAGACTGAAGTTCCGGCCGGTGCGTGAAACACAACACCTGCGGGTTTCTCGAAGAGAGCTGCTGTAGCAATGACTCGACCGACAATTGCAGCATGTTGATTGGGCGATCGTCGCCATTCTGCTGGCCGTAGTGCGGGCCGGTGTATGCTTTCATGGCTTCTGCCAGTTCATCCCTGAACGGCTTCAGTTGTTTCAGGTTTGGCTCAATGGCGTTTTTAAGGGCCATGAAACGTTTATGGTCCATTTGTCACTCCGGTTTCCAGTAAGACTTCTGACCGATCTTCTTCATCGACTTCTCATACTGCTCGCGTCGCCACTGGAATGACCCGTGCGGAGCTTCGTTTTTCACATCAGATTCCCGCTTCACCTGATAGCCGTCGATGCCCAGTACAGAACAACCCAATGCAATTGCCGCATCGCCGTGCGCCAGGCCCATTCCAGCGCCGTCGTCAGTCACTTCTGCAGCCGAGTGAACCAACCTGCCGTTCTTCATAAAATAGCGGCCGCACTCCTTTAGGGCCAATAATGAGTTCAGTTGAACTCGCTTATCCCGGACTGCTGATTCCATGTTTTTCAACAACGCAAGCCCTCTGTCGTTATTGACGTAGCCGATTTTCTCAGTCACCTGTCGATACGCGATTCTCGCTTTTAACTCGTGGTAGACATTCCCGTATCTCAAATCCTTCACGACTTTATTGATGAACAATTGGCCCAGGGGGCCGTTTACTTCCGGCACAAGATACCCGTTCCAGAACCATTTACAAACCCAGACTGCCAACTCGCCAAATTGAATTGGATCAAGGCGATTCGACCGCCACTCGAAAACATGATCTCCGGAATTTCTCTCAATGACCTCCAGAACTGAGTAACTCGACCATCCCCCGCCCGTGCCTGCTGCCACGTCGGCTCCAATCGAATACTCGCCTTTTGGTGGCCTTCCATCTACCAGCAAACACCACAACGACGTCAGTCCGCCAAGCATCAGGCTTTCGAACATCCACTCATTCTGCTTCGATGGATTCCTAACGATATCCCCTTGCATTAACGGCGGCTTCGTCTTCTCCATCGCACTTGCCAGAAGCTGCGGATTGAAGATCTGCGCAGTCGCTCCCCCGAAGTTTCTGTCGAGTTCTGCGGCGATAGATTGCGGCGTTGAGCCAGGACGCATCCAGACGTGGTCGTAATAGAGCGAGCGTATCCTATCATCGACAATAAACGGGTAGTTCTGACCGGGTTTATTTGGATGTTTGTATGTCCCGTCGTTGTTTGAAAACTTGCTCCAGAATTCAACATCGTCAATCGCAAGATGGTACGTGTCAGTACCTAACTTCGTCTTTCCGTGGTAAAGCCCCCGGCGCTTGTCTTCGTCGTCTTTCCAGTCCACGACAACCCGGACCCCGTTGCGGCTGTCGTCTGTCATCACGTCATAGAACGCCCCTGCCATACCGCGATCGCGGTTCGCCGTTGAGACAAACACGCGGCATGGCGTAACGTGGACTGTCGAGTCCATGGCCGCGTAATCTTCGCCATGCTCGAAGAAGTGAAACTCATCCATTAACAGATACGCTTTGCGGCCTCCACGCGCGATGTCTCCCTTCGCCGCATACGCCGTTATGGACGATCCGTTTCTAATGTTTTTCAAAGTGTTCTTCGAAATGTTCCGTTCGTAGTCTGCCGGTGAAAATAACCAAAACGGTAATCTCCTCAACAGGAACTCTAATTTGGAAAACAACGCATCCGGGTCGTCAGGGTTGTTCGCCGACAACAAATCCTTCGAGACGAACCCGATGTGCGTCTGATCGTGAAAGATGAAATCCCACGACGTAAGCGCCCCCGCGATAATCCATGAGATTCCTGTCTCGCGTGATTTCGGAATGATAATGTCGTTCCGGCCCAGGTGTTCAACGCATTTCAGGATCAGGTCATCCTGATACTTGCGTGTGATGAACGGAATGATTTTGTTTGAGCCGTAACGATTGTTCGTGTTCCATTCCTGACGCTCTCGCGTCTCCATCAAATAGCAGAACGTGTTGATGAAGAACAAAGGATCGCGGGCACACAGCATCCAGATTTCGCGAGCGTTTTCCTGGCTATCGTATCCAAGCTCCAGTAGCAATTTCCTGAATCGCATGTTCAGGACCGTGTTCTTCGGCGTCAGGGTGCTGTACACAGCGACATCCCGATCAGGGACGCCGATTAACCTTAGTGTTTCACAAGTTGACCTAACGCTGTCTGCCATGGTGTTATGCCACAGATCTTTCAAGTTTCAGTTACTTTATCCCGAGTGCGTTATTTTAACCCACTGTTCAGCAACGCTGTGAGCCTTTCCAATCTGGAAAACAATGCCTCTGTTGGACTCTTCCTTGTTTTATAGCAGGCAATGTACTGGTCTTTTGCCTTCACTAATTCGCGGAGCTGATCCCGCTCGAACGCGAGCCCTCTCGCCACTTCTCCGCCAAACTTAACGAGTTCCGCAATTTCAATTTCACTGGGTATCACCGGTAATGCCATAGTTGCTTTGTCCCGACTTCAAATCGTATGCGTGCCTTCCACTCCACGGGCCTCGCGAAGTTTTGTACGCTCAGTCAACCACATCAACGCCTCTTGCACTGATGCCAACGCAAGATTGCTCTCAGCGCAAGCAAACGGGCCAGACTGGAAGTCAGCTAGTCGATCTTCAACTATCGCCAGCAGTGCTTCGATGCTGATTCCATTCACTTCTCCAGCCTCCAGAATTGCCCCTTTCTGGAATTTGATATCCACTGCGTCACATGCCGGTCCGTTGTGCGAATGCTCGATGCGGTAATGATGGCAAGCATTTCCAACACCGGGCTCATCCACAACAAGGATCGTCAACGCTTTGTTCAGCACGTTGGTTCCGTGCTTGGTAATTTCTCTCAATTTACGCCCTTCTACAAGTGGCAATTCATCCACCACAGACTCATTGATGACTGAATCGTAACTCGCCTCGAAAATATGTGGCTTGCATGGGTAAAACTCACCCTTGACGCCCTTGATAATCCAATCACGGCATTCCGCACGCATTGTGCCTTCCAGGGTCTCAATGAAAAGATCGGTGCCGTTGTGGCTTGCGGTATGCCCGTTGTACGTAATCCATCCAACAAGGCTATCTAAATGCGATCCATCATCGTTGTTTGTAATGAATTGCCTCGCCTCAATCTCTACTGGTTTCTTACGAAATATCGCCATTTTCAAATCTCCAAAAGCCGCATTGTAAAAAAAACGAACCGAAACGGCTACCTCGGTTCATTTTACGTCGCGTACGACTGGAAGGATGCTCTTCGCAAACACGCCGACAAAGTTTCCCAACGGACACGAAACCGGATCGAAACGTTTCTAAGTCTTCAATAAGTCTTCAGAACTTCTGCAATAAGTCTTCAAAAAGTCTAAAGTCTTCAAAGCCCGCAACAGCTTGTTGCGGGCTTTTTGCGTGCCGCTAATGTCCAGCAATCGAACACTGAATTGACCGTGTTCGCAATTCACCTTTGCAGGACCGAATCAATGCGACAAAAACAGGCTACGGCGGACACACACCAGCCGATCGACGACGGCAAAACCTATACGATGCCTGCATTCATGGCGGCGACTGGCTGGGGGCGTCATGCACTCAAACACGCACGACAGCAGGGGTTGAGAGTCGTCAAAGTCTCTGGCCGGTGTTTTGTGCGTGGGAAGGACTTTTCTGAGTTCCTCGGCAAGCTGGCTGACAGCGAGGTGAACTCATGAGCGGTTATCTCGACGGCGACACTGGCGCCCAATGCCACCAGGCACTACGTGACGGCAGGACACTCGAAGACGTCGCAAGCCGTCTGCACATGGACACAGAGTATCTCGGGCGGCTGTTGCAACTGCCGACGGCACCGACAGCCAGCGACGATCCGGACGGCGATTTGTGGGCAACCGATAGATTGGACGGGGTGTTATGAGCAACACGCCAGCAACTCTAAAACTCGAAGACCTCGCTATCGAACCCCTCAGCGAACTCTGCAAAGTAGCCTACGAAGAAACAGCGTGGGCGCTCGAAAGCACGCTCAAGAAGGCTATCAATTTTGGGCGACTGCTTTGCATTGCAAAAGCAAAGATACCGCATGGTGGATGGTCAGTATGGTCAGTGTACTGCCTTACCGCAAAACGGACAGAACGAGCACAGCACCGCCGGGATCTTCACACTCCCTTTTTTACCCAATTTCTGAACCTCGACGCACGGCCCAGACATGGTGCTTTTACCAGTCAGGAAATTGATTTGTATGTGCTGCGTCAACTTTAATCCACTCGGAAGCAGTTTTTTATTTACTTGTTCAACGCATTTACACCCTGTCGATTTCTTCGCCACATTCAGCCTCCTGAGCAACACTCGGCGCAATCATCTTTTGCCACCAACCGCCCATGTGTTCAACATCTCGTAAACAAGTCCACCCGAGCTGACCTTGCGTGGCGAAATACTTTCCATTGGTCCGTAAATGGAACACACTCACTGGCACCGGGGGCTGTCGGGATCTTCGTCCCACCACCAATACCACCGAATCTCGTCGATTTTGTCGTAAGTAAACCAACCGCGATGTTCCATTTTCAACTGATAAGAATCAGGCACCAAAATCTCCTTATCGAAAACAACAGTCGGCCTCTTGTCGCATTTCGGACACGGATTCTGGTATTCGTCATGCGGGCAATGCAGTCCATACCACACATGCTGACAATACTCGCACTTTCGCTCGAAATGCCAACTTGGCTCTTCATCAGAGCCTGCACTAACTGCGAATTCACACTCGCACTCTTCGCTCATGGTGTCTTTTCCTGTGCCAGAAATTTATCCCACTCGACCTGGTGTTTTCTGCACTCGGTCAGAACATCAAGTGGATATTTTTCCATCAGTTCTTTCACGATCGCTGTCACATCCTGTGTCAACGACTTCTCCAGCCGTTCGATAACCTCGAACTGCGCGCGGCGATCATCAGCCATCCGCTGGCTTGTGATCGCCCCGGCCAGCTTAGCTTTGGCGTCTTCACGCTTGGCGCAGATTTCGAGGAACTTATTCGGCTCGGTCCTGGAATAAAGGTACCACGACCATGCGGCCATTGATGATGCCATCAACGGAGTCACATTCGGCAAAGCCATGTTCCGGTACGCGAAGTCGATGTCGCCGTCCGCGTCTGTCGGATTTCCGCGAGTTCGCTTCTCCAGTATCCGAAGCTGGACGTCGAAGTCCTTATCGGCCATTTTACCCTTGCCAAGATTAGCCGATTTTCTGGCATGTTCTTCATCGCTAACATCACTGTGTGTGTCGCTGTCGTCCAGTTCGCTGGCTTCTTTTCGGATACCTGCTGCCACCCTGCGATCCTCCTTTTTCTTGTCGTTCTTGTTTTTGTTGTACCTGGCCACCTGGTCAGGTGTCCGGCGGTCATACCGCATCTTTCCATACGACAACCCTGGAGCGACTGGTTCATCGTCGTCCGTCACTTTATCGCCCCCAACAACTGCTGCCGAACCCAGTCTGAGATCGATTCAGCGTTTGCTTTTTTGGCGAGTTTTTCAACCGCCTTGACGTCGTTTTTTGTCATCCGGACTCGCAATGTCTGACTCTTCATTAACCCGTCTGGTTTTTTCATTTCTTAAATCTCCAATACAAAAGGAACACACTTGACGCCACACTTGTATCAGGTTACCGTATGGCTGTCAAGTCTTTTAAGAAAGAACAAACAATGAACGCAATCCTCTACACACGATTCTCGCCTCGCCCTTCGAAAGAGGGGGACGCAGAACGAGTCGCCGCAAATGAAGACGCTGATTCCATCATCCTGCAGCTCGATGTCTGTAATCGTTACGCCATGATGAAGGGGCTCGTTGTTACAGAGACGATCAAAGACCCCGAGACGTCAGCTCGGCATACTCCGCTGTTTGAGCGAGAAGGCGGATCGCGTCTCAAGTTCCTGCCTCGTGGCACGCACGTCCTTTGCTCAAAACTGGACCGCGCGTTCAGGGATACCAGCGATGGACTGCTGAGTACGGACCATTTCAGGAAGAACGGCATCATCCTGCATTTCTGCGATCTTGGTGGCTGCACTCTCGACATCTCGTCGCCCGAAGGCCATTTCATGTTCACGATACTTTTGGCAGCAGCGTCGCTTGAGCCTCTTCGCACAGCAAGTCGAACGAGCCTCGCAATGAAAGACCGCCAGAAGAACGGCCAGCGAATGACCAGCGCGGCCACGCTCCCGTTTGGGCAAATGGTTGACCCGAATGACGACTCGCTAACGATCCCGTGCCAAGAGGAACTCGACGCCATTATACACGCGAAGTCAATGCGAAAAAACAACCTCTCTTTGCGTGATATCGCAAACTACATCGGCCCGATCCGCGGCAAGATCCTCTCGCCGCAATCTGTCAAAAACATGCTCGCAAAAGAATAAGCCTGAAAGTCAGTTTTCCAAATCCTGTTTCAAGAAAGAAGTCCCCAAATGGCATTTTATTACCAAATTGTATCCCAAACGCCCATCAGAGATCTTGCCGTAATATGGATTAGGGAAGGTGGTAAAGTCGCAGACATTCGCCCCGTGATCGCACAAGCTGTTTTGAAACACATACACGAAGACCCGGATGATGATTGTTTTTCTTCAGGCTTCATTGCGTGTTATCCTGGTGATTATATGGAAATTGATATTGTTGGCTGTCCGTATGCGTTTCCCGGTGCAAAACTCGACGTGTATTATGTTTTGCCGTGCTCATTGGATCAATGGCGAGATCTCTTCAAGTCAGATAAGTATAAAGCAAAGATTGCGCAGATTCTGGGATCTGAATACCTCGACCTTCAGTTGACTGAATGGACTCATGGTCCAATGTTTAGTTGACACTTCCGAAAAAATTACGTAACGTTTGGGTTCAATCGGTTGTACAAGAATCGATTCAAAGTCTTTGCGGGTAATTCCGCACTGAGAAACCCACTCCAACGCTCTACCGGTGGACGTGGGTTTTTTCATGGAGTTTTCAAAGATGAAAAAAATTCAGTTTTTAGACCATACGCCGCTGAAAATTAAGGCAATAAGAAAGAGTGTTGAAAAAATATTTAAGAAAAAGATTTCATATGATGAAATCATTCTTCATCTAAGAAAGAAGAACGAAAAGAAAGAGGCATTAACCTGCTTTTTAGAAAAAAAACTAATAGAAGCCGAGATGCCTTTCTTTAATGTTTATCCAAAAGTTGTCGAGGCGCTTATTCGAACCTCGCTTTCAATTGTTCCAGAGACAATACCACGATCAATTATCCATAGTCTCGGATCAATCTGCATAAAACTACCTCTTGATAAAAACAATAGAGGATTTGACTTTTTCATTCTTTCTGTGTTTAACAGCGAAACAATGAAGGAGATGGAAAGCCTAGGATGTTCACGAATTTTACATGTTGAAAACATTCCTTCAATGGTGGTTTTTGGTCAAGGTGACAACGAGGGATTCACATTAGCCGTGCCGTTGGGTATGCGTGTCAGTGATGTTCAATCTCAAATAAGTGATGAAGCAATCGTAGATATAGCAAAGCCATTTATCCGCATCGCCCTTGGCGTGATGATGCTGGCCGCTGATCCTGATTACATTAAGCCTGTGCTTCTAAAAGCCGACGAAGATAAAACAACACCAATTGAAGAACGAATTGCCAGAGCTCGCAATCGCGGAGTCTATGGGTTCACGATAGGTGAAGAGATCGAACGCTCACCACACTTCCGCAGGCCGCACTTCGCAATCCGATGGACTGGCAAGGGTGGCGAGATCCCAAAACTTGTCGCAGTTAAGGGTTCGATTGTCGGCAAGAAAGAACTTGTGACCGTGCCTACTGGCTATGAAAACGACGTGCGAAAATGAACGACATTTCATCGCTCGGTTGGTTCCTGTGCCCACTGTCTGGTTGACACTTCCGAAAAAATTACGTAACGTTTGGCCCGCGAGTTTGTATAGAAGCATAGCTCGCATACAATTCACTATCATCAGCCCCCCGGCTGATCTTTGCCCGCCGGTGACGTGCCTTCTATCACGTTGCCGGCGGGATTTTCATGGATTGATGGATGAACGATCTCTCGTCGCTGAGTTGGTTCTTGTGCCCAATGTTGTCGGGAACGAAGAATCCCGGCAGCATCCTCGGAAAAGAATGGCCGTCAAAGTGTTCAAACGACCCGAGCGTCATCAATTCATGGCCGGCCGGATCCAATATCGGCGTCCTGCTTGGTTCGAATTCGGGTTTGATCGACCTGGAATACGACAGCGATCTTGGCGAACAGCTCGTCAATGACTGGATGGCTGAATGCGGAAACACGGTAACGCCGACATACAAATCCGCGAAGTCCGTGCATCGCCTGTTCAAGTGGGATGACAAATTCGCACTCGAAGGGGCGAAATTCGGCCACATGGGCGTTGAATTCAGGTTTGGGTGCAATGTCGCCCAATCAGTTATTCCGCCGTCATTGCACGAATCTGGCGTTCATTACGAATGGCTTGAAGGACTCTCGCCGTGGGAATGCGAAGTCGCCGCGCTGCCGGAGAATGTCTACAAAAACTTCCTGATTATGAAGTCGTCGCAGGAAAAGGCCGTCGCGAAGGCCGTCAAAATCGACCCGAGATATCAATCCGGCGATTCACTGCTGACGAAGGCCCGAAACCACATTGAAAAGACAATGGATTGGGAAACAATCCTTGCGGTAGACGGTTGGAAATTCTGCCGCAACCGTGGAAATGCTCAAGACTGGTGGCGGCCGGGCAAAACGAAAGGCAGCATCAGCGCTACCGTGAATTTCGGCGATTCGAACACGCTGCGAGTGTTCTCGACGTCCTGCGACCCGCTGGAACCTGATTCATCGTACGACAAGTTCGCGTACCTGTGCATAACGAAGCATGGCGATGACCCGGTCAAAGCAGCGTTCGCCCTGTGCCCCAAGGAATCTTTGGAGCGTAAGAATCAACCGAAAATCACCGTTAAAAACAGGCCACCCGTCGCGCCCGCCGTGCCAACGCCGCCAGTGGTGCCCGCAGAAACGGTTCCACCTGCTGTCAAAGCCGTTGGCAACCTGCGGAATCGCGTCAAACCGATTCCGGATGCCGTCGCCAGCGAGCCATCGCCTGACGCGGAAATCCGCATAGAAGTGAACCCGGTACCAGCCTCCGAGTGCATCCCCGTAGTCGATGACGCATGGGTTCTCGATCCTGCAGACGACGGTATCGACGATCCCGAGTCAGACGAAGACTTCATGGCGACGATGGTTCCGAAGACAGGAATGATCCGGGCCGTGTACCAATACTATCAAGTCGTTTCGCAATATCCGTCGGCAATTTTCGGCATGGCAACAGCTCTGACCTTCTGCCAGACGATGTTCGGGCGGCGAATTCGCAGTCAAACAGACCTTCGCACCAACGATTACAACATCGCGATGGGCACGACTGGCTGCGGGAAAGAAGCCTGTGAAAACACGATCTACAATCTGTTCAAATCTGTCGGAAAAGATCTCTGCCACCCGTCAGACATGCAATCCGGGAACGGATTGCTGGCCGCAATCCATGCCCAACCGCACGGGCTCTGGCTTTGCGACGAATTCGGCATAATGCTTGAGTCAATCATTGATCCAAAATCAAACCCGCATTTGAAGAACATTGCAGCGCATCTGTTGAAGTTCTACACGAAGGCCAACAAGGATTACGGCGGCGCTGGCCACGCTAGTGGTGTCCGAAACAAAACCATTCAACCCCATCTGTCAGTGCTCGGAATGTCCACCCCGCTCGTTCTCAGCTCGATTACAGCAAAACAAGTTGATCAGGGGCTCTTCGGCAGGCTGGCATTTTTCGTGTGCCAGGATCGCCCGAAAAAGCGAATCAGCCCTCTTCAGCCGCCGAAAGAGTTTCTGGTCAAGATGGTCCAGAGATGGATCGAATGGGAACCGATGCGCCCAGGCAACGTGAACAAAACCCCGAATCCCGAAATGATGTACATGACTCCAGAAGCATGGGATCGCTGGGACAAGCACTCAGACGACATTCGGGAGAAAATGGACATGGAAGGCGAGCTTCGTGCCGCCGTCTGGGTTCGAGTCGCCGAACGCACAATGAAGCTGGCAATGACGCATCGAGCCGCCCGACTCGCCGAAGACCCCGCCCACGCCGACTGGGGCTCAATCCACATGGAAATGGAAGACATTGACTGGGCGATCAAGCTGTCAAACCATATCGGGAGAGTCTCCTGCAACCTGCTGCTCTCCGAAGTTGAAGACCGCCAGATGTCCGAAGCCCAAACAAAAATCCTCACCGCCGTCCGGTCACAGGAATCAATCACGCAGAGAGTCCTCAGCAGCAACAACAAGAAAATCACCACCGCCCAATTCAACGCCGCCGCCCTCGCCCTCGAAGCCCAGGGACTCATTAAAATCAGCCGTATCAAGCCCCAAAATGGCGGTCGTGAAAAAGTAGTGTACATCAAGACCAAGAAAGGCGGAGAAGACTGACGGTGATCGTGACGGCATTTGGCGGCAATCGAGCGATTGCCGATTTTTAAGATTCGTCTGATGATATGGAATATGATTTTTCCATATTACATACCGTTTCGATTGCCGTCGGTTGCCGACCGATTGACGTCAAGGTAAACGGCAATCGACTAGGATAGCTGGGCAGGATAGGCAAGATCACTTTGGTAAGAAACAAAGGAAATCCGAAGGATATAGGGGGGGTGGTTATACTTTGTATAGTCTCTCAGACCGATTGCCGATAGTTTCTGGGTATTTCTCTTCAGGTCTGTTTCAGGTCAGTTTTACCATCCATATCTCGCTGGTGTTCCCCCTCTGTAGACAAAAACTGACGGCAGTCGATTTCCATATTGCATTTCAATCCATAATCCATACTGTACGGACGGCAAGAAAAACACGCCAACCAAACAACCATTGTCCTCAACCAAATCCGATGCCGGAATCCCAGCAACGGTAGGAAACAAATATGATCGAAGAAGCAACGCCGGAAGACATGACCAAGTTCAAAGCACGTAAAGGTGGAGGCCCGCCTTCCAACACGCGAATCAGAATGGATTTGCTCGATATCGGATCAGGATGCACTATCAAAAACGAGCCTGACATGACAGAAGCAAAACGAAGAGCACAAGTCATTGCCTCAAATCTCCGTAAGACAGGCAAGCGATTCTCTGTAAGATGGCTCTCTGAGGACAAGGACACCGTTAGGGTGGTAAGAACCCTGTGACACAATCGGATCGCGTCTCAGGGCATTCTCACGATCTTGGGGACGTCCTGAGAATCTTTTTATCAAAAATTTGATAGAGGGGGATAAAGGCTAACCCCGCAGCGTTCGCCACGGCGATGGCAGGGGGCTGGGCAAAAACTCAAGCAGACATGATCGCCGAGCCGGATCGATGCACATGCCAGTTCATCGCCCATCAATCAAAAATCCCTGTATTTATGGCCATATTCGCTGTCAATGAGCGTTCCCTCGTTGACACGCACCATGAGTGATATCATATCGACAACAACACAGTGTCATCGCACTGACTACACACACACCATGCCTGTAGTCAGTGTGATACAGGCCGTTATCGGCATGATGACACGGCCATGAGTGCGCATCACCGAGTTGTAGCGCTGGCTACAATTCCCACCCATCCTCCAACTCCGAGTATCAATCAGCACTCGTACTGCACACATGCACAGCACTCAGACATCCGGATCTCACGAACAAACAAATAGGATGATGGTATTTGTTCGTGAGCATCCCTGAGAAATACTTCCGAGCCGAACGTGCGAAAACACTGGCTTTCTCGTGCTCCCGAAACTATTTCCGATAATCTTCCGAAATGCAACCGGAATTGTTGTAACATTACCGTCTGAGTTACGTATTGACATGTAGGAACTTCAATCACCCAAACGAGGACAGAAAAATGAACAACATCGACGCAGCAAACAGTGCAGTGAACAGCCCGGAACAGTGGGACGTCGCGGCACGAATGATCAGCGAAGGAGTCACAGAGAAGGACGGACGGCTCTATCACGACGGTAAGATCGTTGAGCCTCCACTGGCTGACATCGTGGCAAGGACTCGTGGTTTCCAGTGTGCGGAGCGATTTGTGAAGCACCTGCAAGTTGAGCAAGGAACGACAAGATCAAGCTACGTGTCCAACGGAATGTCAGTCGGGATCGACTGGGAAGTTAACGGAAAGCACGCAACGTTGGTGGCATGTGTCTTGTTCGCTGACCGGTCTGAAACGCACACGTTGTCGCATCAGGAAGCAATCAATATCGTTCGATCCGCAATCGACCACACAGACTACGCTCGCGTCTACCATGACATGATTTCGTGATCTCAACACATCGCCCTGCCTCGCGTGAGGCAGGGATCTTTCAGTAACATTTGGCCCGCAAGGCCTTGGAGAATTAAGATGACAAACGAATCAATCAACCTGCTGATGTCAATGGTAAACCGAGAACTAGCAGTCCAGAGCTTTGGGTCCATGCTCGCATGGTGTCCAGTCGATGGTGGTGCCGCGGTCCGAGACGACATCACACATGAGGAGTTCTGTCGCGTTGCAACGCGATTCCCGAGCCGTGACGGATTGCGAATGATCGACGCAATAATCGCGGCCGGAGTCGGTGGTCATCTTCAAGTCAGTGACCACGGATGCGGAAAAACCAGCATGCAATCGTTCGCAGTTAACGGACGTCTCGCAGCTGACGTAAATCTAGGACAGTAATTCCTCTCGTCACCCATGTACCGCCATAAGCAAGCGGCTACAAACAGCGTGGGTGGCGAACTTGGCGGGGCGGCAGTCGATGATTGTCGCCCCGTTTTCTCCAAAGGATAAAAATGATTCCTGCGAATCGACGAACAATCTATCTTCCCACACGCAACCCTGCCTCGCGTGAGGCAGGGATCTTCCTTCAATCACCCAAACGAGGACAACGACGATGAAATTGACAATCCGGAACGAATTCACGGGGAATGAAATCACTGTAGATGCCAGCAAGCTGGTCACACGAGCCAAGCTGAAGTCATGGCGGCGTAAGCTACATGCTGACGACTGCACGAGCGGAGACTCGCTTGGCGGTCGTGGCAAGCAGGTGAACCAGAGTGCATACGATGCACTACTGATGCGAGCTGAGCAAGTTTTGATGACCGAATAACCACACATCGCCCTGCCTCGCATGAGGCAGGGATCTTCCAACCCCCAATCAAGGACAACGAAAATGGACCCGAATGCAACACTATATGCGATGAACGAATCATCCGCGGCCAGGGATTGGTCGGACGCGATTGAGCACGGCACGAACCTGCTCGAATGGCTCGCGAAAGGTGGATTCCCCCCTGCTGGCTACGTCACCCGTGGCGATGCTGAGTCGCACGTCCGAGCGGTGATCCGCAACTGCGAAGACAACCTGTCATAGGCTGGCCAGTTGGCCGGTGATGCTTTCAAACCCACTAACCAAGGATCATACAAATGCAAACGAAACAGCTTATCACACACAGAAGCTTCAGTAAGATAATGATCGACGACGCGTGCTTCGCGCGAATCGACAAGCTCGTAGACGGCACATGGCGACGCACTCAGGGGGCTTCAATCGAAGTTGGTACTGCGGAGCACGCGGCACAATGGCTGACAGCGTTGTCGCTGGCGGTCACCCTGTCCTGAGTCTTTTAACAAGGATCCACTACCCGAATCAGGCGTGACACCAATCCTCCTAACATCACCTAACCATGGACAAGCAAATGCTCATTAAGATCGACACACACACGGAACTTCTGGACGAGATAATCAGACTCAGACTCGTGCAGGTATCATCGATAAATGCTGAAGGAAACTGGGTTCCGGTGACGGACCGCAAGGAGTTGTACGCTGCCGCAATCAACGCCTTAATCGACGAGACATGCAATTTTAATCTGAGAGTCCACGTGAACAGCGTTTTCGGGACACAGGACGACATCGTCTCGGTTTGCCTCGAAGACGCGCCTGCCGACGACTGAACCTGCCAGCGATCCCCCGAGTCTGGCAGTCTGCGGGCTGCCAGCGTCGGGTAATTTCACCCGGGTTCAAGACTCTTCTTCAGGATCAAATGCAATGAAAACCACAACACTAATACGTGATATCGTCGGCTTGCGTGCAAGCCGACGTCTTCCGGCCGGACTCCCAGACGTCGTTCGATTGTCAACGGACGAAATGATCGAACGCGGATTGACTCGCGTCCAGGCTGCGAGATTACGAGCATCGCTGAAGCTGGCAATCGAGATCAATGAGCCCGAACACGCCTACGAGCGCGAACGTATCGTTTCCCCAACGTCAGCCATGCGATATTGCCAGCGCGAGTTTGCCACGATGGCACGACATTCGGCACAGGAAGAATTCTGGATCGTGACGTTGGATACGAAGAACCAGCCGATCAACAAACACCAAATCACGGTTGGCACGCTTCGCAACAGCCTCGTTCATCCGCGCGAGGTTTTTCGGCCGGCAATTGCTGATGCCGCGAACTGCATCCTTGCGATACACAATCATCCGAGCGGTGATCCAACTCCCAGCGATCAGGACATAAGTGTCACAAAACGGCTTCACGAAGCCGCCGAGATTATCGGAATCCCAGTCGTTGACCACATCATTGTGGCCGGTGAGAAGGCGCTTAGCATACAGGAATGGCTAGGCGCAACAGGACGCTGAGATTGTTCGAGTCTGGCCATCTGCGGGTGGCCAGCGTCGAGCAATTTCGCTCAGTTCAGTCTTTACTTTCAGGATCAAATGCAATGACTACAAAGAACCAGCTATCACTCGTTACACGGCGAGTTCGCGAACTACGCAAGGCCATGAAGGAATCAGAGATTGCTGAACGTGCCTACTTAGCGCGAGCGTGCAAGGAGACTCGTGACAATCTCCCAAACATTGTGTTAGACATGACACGCATGGCGCTGGCAGGTCTGTTGACACCGGAGATCCTGTCCCAGGTCAGGCATAGCAGTTCGACAATAACAATCGAGATCGAACGCGAAGATCTCGTGAAGTGGCGGAAAATCGGCCATCTGTCTGCGACTTACAAATCATTCGACAAAACCGATGCTGATGGCGTGAATTGGATCAGGGTGACTGTGGAGGTCCAATTCCTGACTGCGATTCAAATTCGATATCGAAGACAACTCCCAGCCAGTTGCAGCTGCAAGGTCACTGACGAGATCAGCACATACAAAACATTGACATGCAACACCTGAGAGCCACCAATTCCCCCCGTGCGTGACAGGCGCGGGGACTATTGGTTTCTTTCCAAGTATTCAAGATTTGCGGGATCACGACAATGGCAATAATTGTGACAATCGAAGACGTTCATAGACTGGCAGTGATAGCAATCGCGTTACGCATTTATGAGTCAGACAGCTGCTATTTGCCACCCGAAGAAGGCTGGGATGTTTGGCGAGCCGTCTGGCGAGAATCAGGACGGCTTTTCAGAATCTATGAAAGCGAAGCTCGCCGCGTTCAAGATGGCTGGCGGCATCGCCGCGAAAGCGATCAAAGCACAATCTGTTCTTGATGCGTTGGGGGAATGATTCGAGTCTGGCAGTCTGCGGGCTGCCAGCGTCGAGCAATTTCGCTCAGTTCAATATCTACTTTCAGGATCAGAACAATGAACAAATATCAAGCAATCGCAATCAACCACGGATCAACAGCGAAAACAACGGCCGGCATTGTCTGGTTTTTCAGAGCGAATCCAGCGGCACGGAAGGATCTGGCGAATCTCTGCCCAAAACCAATGTCCAAATGGGAATGGAAAGCTGTGCAGGAAGAGCGCAAGCGAAACCCAGACGCAAAGCGAGCCAGAGACAGAGACGACACTATGTTCCGCTCTGTGTACCTGAGGAAACTCAGGGCTGAAGAAAAAAAGCTACGGGAATACGATCGTTTTTCCGTGGCGGGTATCTGTGATTTCGTTGACACGCTGTCAGGACGGCAACAGCGCCTCGATTTTCGCAATGCGCTGTTGCCGTCCTGACATATGCCGCGAGGCTGTTGTGCCAGGCGATGAACACTATCATGGGTGGCGGGAAATGTACGGCATCGACGACTGAGTAATCACAACCCACCCGGCCTCAACGTGAGGCCGGGATCTTTCAGCAATCACACACCAAAGGAACTGCGGAATGAATTCTCCCCACCGTGATGTATCTGCGATTGCCATGCAGGTAAATGAGTATTTGCTGTTGAATGGAGTGAATAAGAAGCTTTTGCTTCTTACAGTCAATTGGTCACACTGCTGGCAGCGGTTGGTTGTTATCGCGAATCGGAAAACAAGGCGGTACACGATTGCCAGCGGGGACGATGCACGGCTGAGTAAAGCTCAACTTAAACTGGTTCTGAAAGGCGTGCGTCTTGAAATAGAAAAGTTCATAAAAGAGCATGATGTTCGTCTCAGGAGATACGAGTCCGAGATGGCTGAAGAGGCGGAGTTCATGCGTTTCGTCTCAATTGCGAATGAGGCCGGTCTGAGGACGGCAGTTTACGACAAAGGTAAGTTTTCGATTGCATGTAGTTTCGATCAAGCGCTCAGGATTGTGCGCTTGATCGCAGATAACCGGGACAGTGTTTTTACGGAGCCTGCTTCAACGTGAGGCCGGGTTCTTCCACCAGCCAATAAGGACAATCAAAATGCGGCATGAAAGCATTTGCAGCGATTGCGGAAAGTTGATTGCTCACAACAGCAATCTCTGTCCGTGTTATCAAGAAAGAAACAAACAGGTACACGAAGTGGGCGGTACGAGCTGCTCGGTGGATGACGAAAACAGACTGGGTGATGATTCCGCAATTGTGATAGGTCACGCTCCAGGCCGTGGGGATGGAACACCAGTGAAGCTAAGGGACGACGCGCGGCACTACGGCCAAGAGAAGTAAAAATCTCGATTGACATTTCATAGCGATTTTGAAACACTTTCGCGAATAATAAAAAACGGTCTGCATCGACCGGTGGATGACTGACCCACAAATCGATCCGGTAATCATCCAGAGCCGTGCTATCGCGTCGTCGAGAGAAGATCCAAGGGCACGATGACTGCTATTGCCCGCAATCGGATGAGGGGACAGGTTGTTTCATTGTTTCAGCTTGTTCCCGCAGTCTATTTTTGGAAACCAAAATGAAGATCGAAAACATCCCGATGCCTGGCCTCAAAAGTAAAGGCCGGCCGGCAAAATATGACTTCGCGTCTCTGCCGGTCGTGACAGCCACGGACACGCCGTGCATGACGATCGAAAATGCTCCGTATCATGCTGTCTATGCCTGTGCCGCGAGGTACTCGCAGAAAAATCCCGGAACTGTTTTCCGTGTCGAAAGAGCCGGAAAGCGAAAGATTCACGTTTGGCGTACGAAATAATTCCGAAAAACGTACGAAACATGTATTGACGTGCTTAATTCAGTCGTTAGATTCTCTGGAGTGACGAACAATGTTGATCTTTGAGGTTTTGGATTTCGCGATGATACTGGCGTTCTGTTTGGGGATGCTGATGATCGTGATTGAATGCGTGGCCACGATGGTCGATCACTTCTCGACGTCGAGGCTGAGCCAGAAAGACTTCGCGAGGATGATTAAAGAGAACGAGCCCGGAGACCCTTGATCAGGTCCGAAGTGCATGATGCGTCCGGGTTTTTGGCTGGGTAGCTCAGCGGTAGAGCGTCATGGTGAAAACGTGAAGGTCGCAGGTTCGATTCCTGCCCCAGCCTATGATGAATTTCGTTTCAATTTAGTATCACGGAGGATTGTTTATATGTTAGTTCTAAGTCGCAAAGTGAATGAAGAAATCACCATTGGTGACGACATTCGAATCATGGTGATCGAGGTTCGGGGAGACAAAGTCCGCATTGGCGTTGATGCCCCAAAAGACGTTCCAATACACCGAAAAGAAATTTTCGGCGCAATCAAGGTGGCTGCGGATGCGGCGATGGCGGCGATGGCGGCCGCTCAATTAGAAACGGATGGTGGGAAAATGGAATAGTTCATCGCTAGCAGTTTCGGGGGAGTCTGTGCAAAACGCGCCCCCACTTGTCGCAGCGTGGAGAAGTTGGAATCTCACTCGGTTCATACCCGAGAGGTCGCCAGTTCGAATCTGGCCGCTGCCAATCCCAGACATAGTTTAACCGTCTTGATTTGAGTGCGCATTAGAATCAAGTCAGAACAAGAGTTAGTAGCTCTAGGTCCGAGTATTGAGTCTCGGTGTGCGGGAATGAGGCGCAGCTCTGGTGAGCAACAAGATCCATAACCTTGGAGGGGCGGTTCGGATCCAGCACAGCCAAGTCAATGAAAAATGGCGGTCTCCCTGTCATGCCTTAAATGCTCCAGGGGTGAATCGGCACGGTTCTGTCGCGATGAACCAACCGATCGAGGATTTCGACGTAAGCTAATTCTCACGCGGCTAAAAAATGAGGCCGCAATTTTTTTGACAGAATGATGAGGTGCTTAATTGATCGAATACGAAATCATCGCGGTTCCCCGACCGCAGGGCAGCAAGAAACACGTCGGTCGGGGAATCATGGTTGAGGTGTCGAAGCACGTCGCGAACTGGCGGGCCTTCGCGCGGATGTGCGCTGTCCCAGCGATGGCAGGTCGCCCTGTTGTTCACAAGCCGAATGCGTTAGTCGTCGAGGTGGCGTTTTATTTTGACCGA
>JBDNFT010000661.1:0-4380 GCA_041689695.1 Planctomycetaceae bacterium
CCGAAAGTCTTGGCGACTTTCGCTACGATCTCCATTGGCAAACTCAATTGGGACAGACCACTAGGGTGAGGGGGATTCTCATTTGTTCTTCAGCGTCGTTTGCCAACAAGCCAGTCAACCCCATCCGGCTTGTCGGCCAACTTATCCCCCCTAGGTGGAAAAGAGACATGCGTAACGATCGCAGTTGGAGGCGACTCCGCTAGGCGAAATCATCATTCCGCTGCTATTCTTTAGGTTTCGCAGCGGGCTTGGATTCTGACTTGGTTGTATCGGACTTCGTTGAGTCAGACTTTGATTCTGATGTTGATGCGCTGGACGAATCGCTGGCTTTCTTCGCCGCTTCCGCGCCTTTTTTGTACGACTCACTTCGATAGTCAGTCTGATAAAAGCCTGAGCCCTTGAAGATGATTCCGCCGCCCGCACTGATGATGCGTTCGGCTTTTGCCTTTTTGCACTTCGGGCATTTCTTCGTCGGTTCCGCTTTGATCGACTGGAACTCTTCCCACTTATTATCGCAGGCGTGGCAGCGGTATTCGTAGGTTGGCATATCAACACGTCTCGAAACAAAAGGAATTGAATGGCGTTATGTTGCAGGAGGAGCACAAGACACGATCACTCGGGCAGGACGGACAACGCGATCGTGCATGCGATAGCCCATTTCAATCACCTGAAGCACCGTCATGGGTTCATGATCGGCGGACGGAATCTGAGTCAATGCTTCGTGCAGGTTTGGATCAAATGGTTTTCCCAGAGCATCAATTGGTTCGGCCGCATGAGCTTTCAGGATGTCGCGAAATTGTTGAGCGACCATCTTAATGCCATCGAGCAGCGTCTGCATATCGCCTGTCTGTTCCGCACTGCTGATCGCGCGGTTCAATCCATCCATTCCCGGCAGCATGTCGCGAACAATTCGCATCGATTCAAATTTACGAGCTTCGTCCTGTTCTCGATAGACGCGACGACGAAAGTTTTCCGTATCGGCCTGCATGCGAATCATGCGATCCTGCAACTCATCGACCTTCGCCTGCAGTGCCGTGTTTGCCAAAGGTGATTCTGTATCCTGAGCCAGGGCATCGGCGAGCGATTCTGCAGATGCAGATCCTGCATGTTCAGGTTTAGTTTCGTTTTGTTCTGCTTGTGACATTGAAACACCAGATCCTTATGCTTGTGGTGGCTCTTCCTGCGAGGAAAAGAAACTCTTCACTTTTTCGAAGAACGACGTGCTGTGGGGCATCACATCCTTGTGATCTGTATTGGCGAGTTTCCGCAACAGATCTTCCTGTTCAGGGGATAGCCTGCGTGGTACTTCAACCTGAATTTCAACCAGCAAATCTCCCGTCTTGCTATTGCCACCACGCGGGTCTGGCATTCCGAAACCACGGAGACGATTGACTTCGCCCGGTTGTGTTCCCGGCTTCACCTTTAATGTTTCCTGCCCCTTCAGTGTGGGGATTTGAATCTCCGCCCCCAGTGCGGCCTGAGCGAACGTGATCGGCAGACGGTACATTAAGTCCTGCCCTTCACGTTGAAACAGAGGATGTTTTTTAACTTCGATATCCACAAACAAATCGCCTCGCTGGCCGCCGTTCAAGCCAGCTTCGCCTTCACCACGCAGACACATCTGCATGCCAGAATCGATACCGGCAGGGATCGCAATCTCCCTGACGATTTCTTTCATCATCCGTCCCTGCCCATTACATGACGGGCAGGAATCTTTCACCACGCTGCCGCGACCACGACACCCAGGACATGTCGTTTGGAATCTAAAAAATCCTTGTGACTGAATCACCTGCCCCTGGCCGCCGCAGGTTGCACACTTCTTTGGTGATGTACCCGCCTTACAGCCTGAACCCTGACACTTGTCACAAGCTTCATGCCGCGAAATTCGCAACTCGGGTTTGCAGCCGTTGTAGGCTTCTGTCAAATCAATGCGGATTTTTGTCTGCAGTGATTCGCCGCGTGATCCACCGCTGGCACGACGTCCACCGCGAGAGCCACCTCCGCCTCCGAACTGCTCGAACAGATCACCAAACGCACCAAAGATGTCATTCACGTCGTGGAAGCCGCCGCCGCCACCACCGGAACCTTTTACGCCCGCATGTCCAAATTGATCGTAACGAGCACGTTTTTGGGCGTCGTTCAGTATTTCGTAAGCTTCTGCGGCTTCCTTAAAAGCATTCGTCGCTTCATCATCATCCGGATTGCGATCCGGATGGTGTTTGATGGCCAGCTTTTTATAGGCCTTCTTGAGTTCTTCAGGGGTCGCAGTGCGAATCACGCCGAGAACTTCGTAGTAACAACGCTGCGTTGCCATCTTCAAAACCACAAAGAAATGAAAGCTATAAACGAACGCGAGACGCCATCACTGGTGCCCCGCGAATTTTAACTGTCGGCCGGACCAAGCGGAGCGCAGTTCCGACCGACGTCAATCCCATGCTGGTCATGTCGGTATAAACTACCGAATGACACCTTCAGAGGCCGCAGTTTTGCCGCCATCTGCATTTTCTGATTTTGTGATCAAAACCTGAGTGGTCAACATCAGGCCAGCGATCGATGCTGCATTAGACAACGCGTTTCGCACAACCTTAGCTGGGTCCAGAATTCCAGCAGCAAGCATGTCAACGTATGCATCTTTTGCTGCATCGTAGCCCATTGATCCTTTGAGCTGTCGAACTTCATCGACAATAACTGCGCCATCTTTGCCACAGTTGCTGGCAATCGTACGCGCTGGAGCTTCCAGAGCACGAGCAACAATGCCGACTCCGATAGCTTCGTCTCCAGTAGCTTTCACTGCCTTGACCGCGTCGATGGCTCGAAGAAGTGCCACACCGCCGCCAGGCAGAATGCCTTCTTCAACAGCAGCACGAGTCGCGTGCAGAGCGTCTTCCATGCGGGCCTTGGTCTGCTTCATTTCTGCTTCGGTGGATGCACCGACAGAAATCACAGCGACACCGCCGGTTAGCTTGGCAAGACGTTCCTGGAACTTTTCGCGATCGTAATCGCTGTCCGTCTTTTCGATATGATCACGGATCTGCTGAACACGAGTCTTGATGACGGCTGGCTTGCCTGCACCTTCGATAATTGTGCAGTCATCTTTGGTCACTTCAACGCGACGAGCACTGCCCAATTGTGCCAGCTCAACAGATTCCAGCTTGATTCCGAGATCTTCTGAAATTAGTGTGCCGCCAGTCAGAACAGCCATGTCGCCCAGCATTGCCTTGCGACGATCACCGAAGCCCGGTGCTTTCACAGCACAGATCTTCAGGATGCCGCGCAGCTTATTGACAACCAAAGCCGTCAAAGCTTCGCCGTCGATATCTTCTGCGATGATCAACAACTGCTTGCCGGTGCGAGCCACCTTTTCAAGCAATGGAACGAATTCACGCAAGCTGCTGATCTTCTTTTCGAAGAGCAGAATCATGCAATCTTCCAGAACACACTTCATGTCTTCAGCCTGCGTTACAAAGTAAGGACTGATATAGCCCTTATCGAACTGCATGCCTTCAGAAAATTCCAGCGTTGTGCTATTGCCCTTGCCTTCTTCGACAGTAATCACACCGTCGCGGCCGACGCGTTCCATGGCGTTGGCGATCATTTCGCCGATCGCCTTGTCGTTGTTTGCAGAGATCGCACCCACCTGAGCGATCTGCTGCTTCGATTCAACTGGCTTTGAAAGCTTCTCGATGCTCTTCAAAGCTGCTGCAACCGCCAATTCAATTCCTTTGCGAACGACCGTTGGGTTCGCTCCCAAAGAAATGCTGCGAAGACCTTCGGCGTAGATTGCTCTCGCCAGGACAGTCGCAGTCGTAGTGCCGTCACCAGCAGTATCGCTGGTTTTGCTGGCCACTTCGTTGACCAGCTTGGCACCCATGTTCTCGTAGGGATCTTCAAGTTCCACTTCTTTACTGACGGTCACGCCGTCTTTCGTGACGACTGGATTACCGAAGCTTTTATCGATAATCACATTGCGACCGGTTGGGCCCATTGTCACTGCGACAGCTTTTGTCAGCGTCTCAACGCCACGTTGCAGCTTGAGGCGGGCTCGATCATCAAACAATAGTTGCTTTGCCACTTCTAAGGCTCCTTCAGCGGTTCAGACGCTGCAATGATTTTGGGGTGTATGCGAGGGAAATTCTATGGAGGACGGCCTTTTCAGGCCGTCCTACGTTACCAAAATGTTGATTAAACCAACTTCGCCAGAATGTCGCTCTCGCGCAGGATCTTGACTTCTTCGCCGTCGATTTCGATTTCTGTGCCGCCGTATTTGCCAAACAAAACCTGATCGCCGACCTTAACGCTCACTGGTGATCGCTCACCGCTGTCCAACATACGGCCTGGACCAACCGCCAACACTGTGCCACGCTGCTGCTTTTCTTTAGC
>JBDNFT010000662.1:0-3827 GCA_041689695.1 Planctomycetaceae bacterium
AATCGAGATCGTAGCGAAAGTCGTCAAGACTTTCGGCGATTCAGGCCGTATCCGAAAGTCTTGGCGACTTTCGCTACAATTAGACTCGACGCGCGCAGACACCACAAGTTCTCGCCCATTCTGGTGAGTGCATTTATGACAGTCTCATTGCAAGGTTCGTTCTTAATTGCCGCACCTCAACTGCGTGATCCGAATTTTTATCGCAGCGTCGTGTTGATGCTGGAGCACAATTCGGAAAACGCCATGGGCTTGATCGTCAATCGTCCGTCTGGCACAACTATCGGTGAAGCACTGACAGAACACTCTCCTGTCAATAATATCGATGCTCCCGTTTATTGTGGTGGGCCCGTAGAACAAAACTCGCTTTTCATGCTGCACAATTCTGTGATGCTCGGCAAACAGGATCAGGAGGTTGCTCCTGGTTTGTTTCTGGCTGGCAGCCAACAGTCGTTCGATCAGATTGTGCGACAGGAAGCTCCGCTCGGTCAGAATGTTTTGTTCCGACTCGTGAACGGCTATGCGGGCTGGGGCGCGGGGCAGCTGGAAGGCGAAATCGCTCGAGGCGACTGGAAAGTACTTCCCAAAGCGAATGGCATGCTGTTGGAAGAGGACCCGTATGGTCTGTGGGAAGTTTGCATGCGGCGTCTGAATCGGTTGACTCGCGTGCTGCCACATGACGTCAAGAATCCGGAATGGAATTAGTAGGATAGAGATCTTCTTTCGTCAATCTTCCATCATGCAGTGCTGAAGCGATCAGTAGCCCGTCGAGCCCGGCGCGAGCGGCCTGAGCGACACATTGTCCCGACGCAACGCCACCGCCGGAAATCATCGTGATGTCTGGCAATAAGCTTTTGATCTGCTGGCACAGTTCCAGCGTGGGCACTCCGTGTCCGGTTCCGACAGCCGCCAAATCAAGCACAATCAACTGACGAAGGCCGCACTCAAAAACAAAGCTCGCCATTTCAAGTGGTGGTTTGCCCTCCCAACGTGGATCGCCCACAAGCAGATGGCCATTTTTCAGATCAATGCTGAAAATCAATGACTCAGGATCAAAGGGCTCAATCATTGATTCCAGTTGCGTTAAATCATTCAACGATTCTGATGACAGCACGACGCGATCGACGCCGATTTCGAACAAGGCTTCAATTTGCTCGACCGCCGTCACACCGGCATCAACGATAAGTGAAACTCCCGTGCGCGCCATTTCTGCATTGGTACACCGATTCGGATGCTGTCGTTCGATGGCATCCAGATCAGCGACGTAGCATGTCCTGCAACTGAATGTATTCTGCAAAGCCATCAAAACGGTTGTCGGCTGGGGGCTGTCCGTGAGTTGGGATTTGACTGGCAGATACAGACCGCGATTCCCTGCGACTGCTCGCACAGCGACACCGTTGCGAATGTCAATCACGGGGATCATCTGCATTTCTGTTGGGGGCATCTTATTCGATGCCGTGCATCAATTTCTTAATCTTGCCGGTCAGGGTAAGAATCGCAATGCCTGCGACAATCGGGATCAGTGTATAAATCATGAAGAACGTGGACAGGCCATACCTTTCGGAAATCGCATCGATATAACTTCCGGAGAATCCTGCAAGGTAGTTCGCGATCGCCGAGGCCAGGAACCAGATCCCAAACATCAAGCCGACCAGTTTCGCAGGAGCCAGCTTGCTGACGTACGAGAGGCCGACCGGCGAAACGAACAGTTCCCCCAGCGTGTGAAACAGAAATGCAACAATCAGCCACCACATGCTCACCTGAGCCGTCGTTGCTCCCTGTGCAATTCCCTGGCTGGCGACAGCAAGCGCACCGAATCCTATTCCCAGAAGAATCAAGCCGATCCCAAACTTCACTGGAGCAGATGGATTGAAACGACTTGCCCACATGCGGCTGAACAGTGGCGCAAACGCGATGATGAAGAATGAATTCAGGATCTGAAACCACGAAGCAGTCACTTCAGTTTCGTTCTGTTTCTCGCGGACAACAGTTGCATCCAGTTCGGTCGTGTAGGTCTCCGCCTGCTCATCTGTCAGAATGCGCAGCTTTCCGTTTCCACCTTTGCCTTCAATATCGACCACATGAATCGTCTGGCCTTCCATCAGCGGCACATCGGTCTGAATTGTCGTTGAAATCAATGCCGGGGCTTCTTCCTTCGCTTCCGCCGTAGCCACGGAATTTTCCCCTTGCAGGGCATCAGTGACTTCAACAGTGTTTTCGCTTCCTGGCAAAGCTGCAACCACTGCGTCACCTTCAGCGCCGGTTCCGCTGGCAGCATCCGCGCCTTCTGCCGCAGCAGACGGAACAATGGTGATGTCGAAAGCACGCATGTTGTACTCTTTGTTCAGCATCCAAAGAGCGATGGCCCAGATGATCACAAAGCTGATGGAAATCGATACGTTCGACATTGGGATCCGGGACTTTGTGACAGCAACCAGTCGCACAAGCACCCATGTCACAATGGCCAGCGGCACGATCGTGAGCATCGCATTCACCCAGAAGAACACAGTTGCAGCACTTCCGGTCAGAATTCGGCTGGTATAATCCTTGGCGAAAATGTTCATCGAACCGCCAGCTTGTTCGAATGCAACCCAGAAGAAGATCGTAAAGAACGAAAGAATGCCAATTACGATCAGTCGATCACGCACGACAGCCGGTGAATCTTCCGAGCCATCCGTCTTGACTTCCTGCGGCTTTGGCTTGGAGTACAGTCCGAGCTCCCCAAATATTCCCTGCCCCAACTGAAACATGATCATGCCCAGAAACATGAAAATACCGGCCAGGCCAAATCCATAGCTCCACTGTGTTTTCTCCCCGATATATCCGCACAGCAGAATCCCAAGGAACGCGCCCGCATTGATGCCCATGTAAAAGATCGTATAGGCTGAATCTTTTCTGCCAGGGTCGTTTGCGTAGAGCTGGCCAACAATGGACGAGATATTTGGTTTAAAGAAACCATTGCCCAGGATCAACAGTATCAGCCCGGCATAGAAAGCTGTGGTGGTTTCGAACGCCAGAGAAGCATGTCCCAAGGTCATCAGGAAAGCCCCAAGCACGACGGCTTTGCGGTATCCCAGAAACTTGTCAGCAATGATTCCGCCGAGAATCGGCGTCACATAAACCAGCCCTGTGTAAAGAGCATACAGATTCAGTGCACTGGCTCGAGTCCAGCCCCATCCGCCACCCGCCGTCTCGCTCACAAGGAACAACACAAGCAAGACTCGCATACCGTAATAGCTGAATCGCTCCCACATTTCTGTGAAGAAGAGCAGGAAGAGTCCCGGCTTATGTCCAAAAACGGTTATCTCGGTGTTATCGCTTGCAGTGCTCATTTTGCTTCCGATGATTGACGGTATCTCTAAGTACGAAGAGACGAAGCTTAACTTTGACGGACACTACCAGACAACCCAGACAACAGAGTAGTAGAACTTTCATCCTCAGAATTCAGATTCCCAACAGGCGAATCCTGCGCTTGACGGTTTACCGGCGGCAGAGGATAGCCGATTGAGTTGTCTTCTGAGCCTCTCACGATCTTCCGACACTCTACAACATCACTGAATCTGAATATGGATCTTGCACGCAGCATCGCGAACCGTGATGATTCATACACCGGTCATTCTCAGGGATCACCTCTGCTGATGGCGGATGCCAAGCAATTCAGAATTGGCAAAAACACTTAAGAAATCATCATGAAAAAATGCCGACGATGTACAAAACCTGCCACATTGCACGTGACGGAAGTTCGAGATGGTGCAGCCTCGATTGTCCACCTGTGCGATACCTGCGCCAGGGAGTACCTCGAACAAAATCCAGATGACTCAAACTCACCT
>JBDNFT010000663.1:0-2376 GCA_041689695.1 Planctomycetaceae bacterium
CTCATTTCAACTCGAATTGACGTGACGCATCGCTTGATGTGCAAGTCATTCAAAACTGTTTTAGATAACGCCGCAAGCTTGTTTGCTGAGTCTTCTCTTCCCAATAACTTTCGACATCTGGCTTCTTCAGCCGCAATGTATCGTGCCCAAACAATCGCAGCAACAGCCCAATAGGTGCGAACACGCCAAAATACAGGAACATCAAAATAACGCGAGACACGAGCCAGCCGATTGGAAACGCAAGAATCATCCATCCGACGAAGATAGGTTTGAGTAATCGCGGAAAGAACAGCCCCGGCACGCCAACAGAAACCGCCAGAGCCCCGGCAACGATTGCAGTAGTCGTATTGTGGCTGCGAAAGTATTGGGAAAGTGCGATCCCGCCGAAGAACAAAATCCAAAGTCCGGCAAACTGCCGCAACATGCGGACGTCTGGGTTTCGTGGTATGTCAGAGAAATTCATATTCAATCCAATGAAAACCTGGCGAGGTGAGATTCACGTTCTGCGGCGGTTTGTTGAGTTTGATTTTGCGACTTCAGTACGACGCAATTTTCCAGAACTAATACGTCCATTTCAGTGGCCATGAAACATCGCAACGCATCTTCGGGGGTACACACAATCGGTTCGCCGCGGACATTGAAGCTCGTGTTGACCAGGACTGGGCAGCTCGTCTGCCTTTTGAACTCGGTCAACAGATGATGCAATCGAGGATTTCGAACGTGATCGACCGTTTGAAGTCGAGCCGAATAGTCAACGTGCGTGACAGCCGGGATCTGAGACCGAGCGACGTTGACTCGCTCACGAAGATCCTCCGACTGCGACATGACGCGTTGGTCATCCGGGGTGAGCTGCGTTCGCTTGTCGGTTGCGACATCCGCCACGATCAGCATGTATGGACTTTCGTGCTGAGTCGCAATGTCAAACCACTCCGACGCTGATTCGCGCAGGACGATTGGAGCAAACGGGCGAAAACTTTCGCGGTATTTGATCTTTACGTTCATCACCGATTGCATCTTCGGTGACCTCGAATCGCCAAGGATACTGCGACATCCCAATGCTCGCGGACCATATTCCATGCGTCCCTGAAACCAACCAACGACGTTTTCGTCCGCCAGCAATTCGGCAACATGTTCCACCAGGGTTTGTTCATCGTCAAATTGCTGAAAATTGACGCCAGCGTTTGTGAGAATCGTACTGATGTGCTCGTTCGTAAACGCTGGCCCCAGGAGACTTCCTGTTTGCGAATCAATCACCGTGGTTTCTCGCGGCTTGTCTAACAATTGGTACCAGACAAACTGAGCTGCCCCCAATGCTCCGCCGGCATCACCGGATGCAGGCTGCACCCAGATATCATCAAAGGGTCCTTCGCGCAACAGACGGCCGTTAGCAACACAGTTCAACGCCACTCCACCGGCAAGACCAAGATTTTTCATTCCTGTTTGCTGATGAACGTGCCTCGCGATCGTCAACACGATCTCCTCCGTGACCAACTGAATACTGGCCGCCATGTCCATGTGTTTTTGGTCAAGCTGCGATTCCGGCTGACGTGGCTTCATGCCGAACAAAGCATTGAAGGCATCATTTGTCATCGTCAAACCTTGACAATAATTGAAGAACTTCATGTTCATCCAAAAACTGCCATCAGGCTTAACGTCAATCAAGTGCTCTCGAATTCGATCGGCGTAGACTGGCTTTCCGTACGGAGCCAGTCCCATGAGTTTGTATTCACCGCTGTTGACTTTGAATCCGCAGTGATAAGTGATCGCCGAATAAAGCAGCCCAAGCGAATGAGGAAATTGAATCTGCCGCTGCAATTCAATCCTGTTACCTTTGCCTATTCCCCAGGCAGTTGTACACCATTCTCCGACACCATCCAGTGTGAGAAAAGCGGCCTCGGAAAACGGACTGGAAAAAAAAGCGCTGGCGGCATGGCTTTCGTGATGCTCCGTGAAAACCAGTTTCGCCTTTGAAGCACCGGGCAAAGCTTTTCTGATCGTGCGGTGAATGTAGAGCTTGTCCTTCAGCCAAACCGGAATCGCCATCGCGAAGCTACGAAAACCAGCCGGCGCGAATGAAAGATAGGTCTCAAGCAACCGCTCAAACTTGACCAGCGGCTTTTCGTAAAAGGCTATGAAGTCCAGGTCAGACGGCTGCAACCCGGCCTCATTCAGACAATACTTCACGGCTTCCGCTGGAAAATTTGGATCATGCTTCCTGCGGGTAAACCTTTCCTCCTGAGCCGCAGCGACGATGCGGCCATCCACAATCAACGCCGCCGCGCTGTCATGATAGAACGCTGAGATTCCAAGAATTGCGGTCATACTGTTTGTCTTGTGTCGCGAATCCCAATCAGGGGACTAACGTCCCCCGCTCGC
>JBDNFT010000664.1:0-11017 GCA_041689695.1 Planctomycetaceae bacterium
CAATCGCTGAAGTATTTCAAGGAAAATCCTACCAGATTTGGATGGGAACTATTGCTGGTCTTCGGAGTGATTGTCGGCGCGTTTATCGCGGCATGGTCAGGTGGTGAATTGACCGGTCAGTTGCTGCCCGCCATGTGGCAAGAACGTTTCGCTCCTGACTGCGCGTTGCTCCGCATCATCGTCGCATTTGCAGGCGGTGGCCTGATGGCGTTTGGTGCTCGGATGGCGGGCGGATGTACGAGCGGTCATGGCATCAGCGGAACTTTGCAACTGGCAATCGGATCATGGATTTCTGCTATCTGCTTCTTCATTGGCGGCATCATCACCGCAATGTTGATGTTCGGGATTTAACCGTACACGTGATCAATTAAAGGAACTTCGCCCATGCCCGCAACTCTCCAAAAGCCACAACACGATTCGACGTTCAAAGAGACGACACTTGACGAAACACCAGCGATCACGCCGTCCTCCCCCGCCAGGACGCTGGCTCTTGGCCTGGTCTTTGGAATCGTCTTCGGGTTCCTTTTGCAGAAGGGCGGAGTCGCCAAGTTTCATGTGCTGATTGGCCAACTGCTGCTGAAGGACTTTACCGTCGTCAAGGTCATGTTGTCGGCAGTCGTCGTTGGCATGTTGGGAATTCATTTGATGCACCATCTGAAACTGGTTGCGCTGCATATCAAACCCACTCGAATCGCATCGAACATCATCGGCGGCCTAATGTTTGGAGCAGGCTTCGCGTTGTCCGCTTACTGTCCTGGAACCGGTGCCGCCGCATTGGGTCAGGGCAACTTCGACGCATTGGCGATGGTAGTCGGTATGATTGCTGGGTCGTATGTCTTTGCGGAAGCCTCTGGTTGGATCAGCCGAAAGATCGATCCCATCGGAGACAACGGCAAGATCACGCTTCACGACGTGCTGCCAATGAATCGTGCGGTGATCGTAATCGGTAGCGCCGCGATCCTTACAATCGTGTTGGTAATCATTGAATTCGCGGCGGTGAGATAGAACAACGCAGGGTAGGTCAAGAAAACCGGAAAAACGTCGGGGCTTGACCCAGACTACTTCTACTTCAAGAAAGAACGCGACGAATGACATCGCAAACTCATGCAACGACTCAGCCGTCAACAGACAAAAAAACAATGCAGGCAATCGAATTCGACGACTATGGCACGGCCGATGTGCTGCATTTGGCAGAACGCGCGATCCCGCAGCGAAAGAATGATGAACTCTTAATTGAAGTCTGGGCTTCGAGCATCAACCCGGTCGACTACCGGCTACGCAGCGGCGAGATGAAGGGACTGCTTCCCGGCGGTTTTCCTCGCGTGCCCGGATTTGATGTGGCTGGGGTGGTTACAGAATGTCCGCCGGAATCAGGCTTTTCGGTAGGTGACCGCGTGATGGCGTTCCTTAATCATTTGCGTGGTGGTGCATTGGCCGAGTACACAACTTGCTCGGTCAATGTGGCTGCCACGCTTCCAGACGACATGCCAATGGAAGAGGCTGCGGCAATCCCGCTGGCTGGTACAACGGCTCTACAGAGCTTGCGGGATCACGGCAAGCTGAAACGGGGCGCTCGAGTCCTGATCAATGGTGCCAGTGGTGGAGTTGGAGCTTTCGCCGTGCAAATTGCAAAATCATTCGACTGTCATGTCGATGCGGTTGCCAGCGGAGATAACGAAGAGTTCTGCCGTGTACTGGGTGCCGACCACTTTTACGACTATGAGAAGACTGACTTTACGAAGTCCAGTGAACGATGGAACCTGGTGTTCGACGCTGCAGGCAAGTCGGGTTACTTTGATGCACGTTCAGTACTGCTTGACGGAGGACGCTATGTTTCAACGGAACCTGATGTCAAAGGCATTCTGATGACTGTCTTGACGTGGCCCTTGTCCAAATCGGGCAAGGTCATGCTCGCCAAGGCAAACGCCGATGATCTTCGCGAACTGATTCGGCTGTACGAAGCAAAGCAGTTGAAAGTCACGATCGATCGCACCTATTCACTTCATGAAGCGGCCGAAGCACATCGACGCATCGAGACTGGCGTTGATCGAGGGAAGGTCATCGTCACGCTCAAATAATTCGTAACTTACCGATTAGACATCCCGGCCGAAAAAAAAGGAAATTCAATGACCATCACCAGTATCAATCCCGCAACCAATAAAACTCTGGAAACGTTTTCGACGTTGACGAAAGACGAAGTCGTCGATGCCATCGGGATTGCTCATGAAGCGTATCGAAACTGGCGAAAGACGTCGTTCGACAAACGGAAGAAGGCAATCTTGAAATTCGCGAAGTTGCTGCGAGACGGTGCGGACGAGTTCGCTCGCACGATTACGCTCGATATGGGCAAACGCATCTCGGAAAGCCAGTACGAGATTGAGTATTGCGCCAAAATTGCTGAGTTCTACGCCAACGGTGCCCAGACATTTTTGGCTGACCAGCCGCTGGACAATGTGGACGCCGACGCCTGCATCCACTACGAACCGCTGGGGGTGTTGCTCGGGATCATGCCGTGGAATTTTCCCTTCTATCAAGTCGTTCGCTTCGCAACGCCGAACATCATGGCCGGCAATACGGTGATGGTCAAGCACGCCAGTAATGTGCCGCAGTGCGCGGAAGCAATCGCGGAACTGTTTACACAATGCGGGTTGCCCGACGGAGTCTACACCAACCTGTTTATTCCGACCGAGTTTACAGAAGTCATCATTGGCGATGAACGGGTTCGCGGAGTTTCACTCACCGGCAGCGAAAAGGCGGGAGCAGCCGTCGCGGCACTCGCCGGAAAGAATATCAAGAAGTCCGTTTTAGAACTTGGCGGCAACGATGCGTTCATTGTGCTTGAAGACGCAGATCTGGAAAAGACAGTCGAGTTGGCTGTGAAAGGCCGCATGGTGAACGCGGGACAATCGTGTGTCGCTTCGAAACGTTTCATCGTGGTCGAGGAAGTGGCGGAAAAATTTCTGTCGGCTTTCAAGAAACAGATGTCGCAGTTCAAAATGGGAGACCCGATGGATGAGGCGACGACGTTGGCTCCGCTGTCAACGGAGGAGGCCGCCGTTAACTTGCTGGAGATGGTCCAGGCGACGATCAACGCCGGAGCAACTGTCGTACTGGGCGGAGATCGACCCGATCGCGAGGGCGCCTACTTCAATCCCACGATCCTGACCGATATCACCCCTGACATGCCGACGTTTGATCAGGAATTGTTTGGTCCCGTCGCCAGTGTGTACGTCGTAAAAGACGAAGCCGCAGCGATCGCATTGGCCAACAACTCCTCGTACGGTCTCGGCGGCAGCGTCTTCACCTCCGATATCGAACGTGGTCGCCGCGTCGCCGAGCAGATCGAAACGGGAATGGTCTTCATCAATCAACCGACCAAATCACAGGCCGAACTTCCCTTTGGCGGCGTGAAGAATTCCGGCTACGGTCGCGAACTGTCACATCTCGGCATTCTTGAATTCGTCAATAAAAAGCTCATTCACAGCGCAACGTAGATGTTAGACAGCTCGTTGTTGCTCGCCTTATACGGCTTTGCGGATGCGACATTTTCGTAAAATCCTCATCTCAGCAGTGCGGTGAATGGGCGAAGCCGTACAACGAATTGCGTCAGCCCTTGGTTTTCAAAGGTGGCCAATAATTCTTCGGCTGTTGTGGGCGGGTTACGAAGACCCTCGCGTTGCCGCTTAACCGTGGCGACGACCAATGCAGTGGCGGCATCGAAAAGTTCACTCAGGAAATCGTCTGGGTGTGACGTTTCGACACCGTGCCTGAAAAGTATTTCGGCAGGAAAGTCTTTCAGGTTGTAAGTCACAATTACGCTGGCCCGAGCGTGAATGGCAGCCGCTAGCACATGGCGATCATCCGGGTCAGGTAGGCTCAAAGATCCAATCAGGGCTTCATGGCCGCTGACGAGGCAATCACGAACGGCGTCATCCATAAGTGCCTTTGTCCTCGCCAACCGGGCAGGCGAAAGTTCCGGCCTGTTTTTCAGGACGTTTCGCATCCACTCGTTATGGATGGTGTCAGTCCATTTAGCTTGTATGAGCCCGGCCTGCGCCAAACGAATAAATAGAACCCGCAGTGGAGCGGGATAGAGGATGTTGGCGTCGTAGACGGCAGTGACGGGATGCTCCATCAGTAGCCCATTCCGAGTTCCTGAGCATCAGCGGACAGTTGGTTGAGCACTTTTGCCCTTGCCTCGTCATCCTTCCGCTTGTAGTCCATCAGGTCGTCGAAACGGACGCGGCGGTATTTTCCGACCGTGCGGGATGGAATTTTGCCTTCATCGAGCAATTTGACCACGTATGGCCGGGATACATTCAATAAGTCAGCGGCTTGCTGGGTCGTCAGTTCTGCATGGGTGGGGATCAGTGTGACGGCGTTGCCCTGTGACATTTCCGTCAGGAGGTGGACAAAAAGCCTTAACGCTGAGGCAGGGACGGTCATCGTTTCTGCTGGCTCACCGTCGTCAAATAACTGAAGGCGAATGCTTGAGTGAAGTTCTAGTTTGTGTGACGCCAGCAGGCGGCTGCATTCACGGGCAAGCACTGCATCGGCCTCACTCGGTGCAACCGTCTCAAAATTCTTGGGTAGCAGTATCGACATGGCAGGTCTCCTTCTTTTGGTTATAGTTTAGTTCCACCAAAATGTCGAAACAGACGCAACGGTCGAAATTGTCGAAACGAATACTAGGCACGTGATGCCGGCTCTTTGGGCTGATTCCCTACAGACGCGAACTGTCGATCGACGTTGATACGGTGGTGAACAACGCGGGTTTCGGTGCGCTGGGTAGTTTTGCCGAGTCGGATACGGATCGTCAAACAGACATGCTGATGGTCAACGTGGTTGCACCGACTCGGCTGACTCGAAAGCTGTTGCCCGGAATGATCGCGAGAAATCGTGGCGGCGTGTTGAACGTAGGCTCAATCGCCGGCTATCAGGCTGGTCCGCACATGTGTTTAGACAGGTTGCTCGAAACATGATCGTGTTCTTTCGAGACTGTTGCTGAAACGAGCAAAGGTTTATAGCCAGACCAAACTACGCCGACTGTTGTCCGCGCGATGATTATTCAGGCGTTTTGGCGATTCCCTGGGTTTCGTCGTGTCTAACGCGATTTGATGTTGCTCGTCGCTGGTATAGAAAATTGCCGAGCGGTAGGACGGGCCGCGATCGTTGCCTTGTTGATTGGCGGTCGTCGGATCGTGAATCTGAAAGAAGAACTCCAGCAGCCTACGATATGACATGACCTGCGGATCAAACGTAATCTCAATCGCTTCGGCGTGATTGCCGTGATTCAGGTACGTCGCATGGGGAACGTCACCGCCCGAGTAACCAACGCGTGTTTCCTCAACACCGGGTAGTCTGCGGATTAAGCAGCCGCCAGCAACAATTGCTGTGGCACTGTCGGCGACATCCGCATTGCCCTGATTCGCGCCTTCGACAGCATCGTGAATTTGCCCTGTGATCACTGACTCCTGCTGGCATCCGGACGTTAGGCTGGCTGCGAGGAGCGACATCAGCACAGGTATGGATTGAATGAGCCCGTGCATGATTCAAATTCCCCTCTTTGTATAGCTTGCATGCTGTCGTTCAACGAAGGCTCTCCGTTTGCATAGTTTTTTTTTCGTCGCAATTGTTGTGCCGCTCGCTTCACCATGTCTCTTGGCCCCGCAGTTGTTCAAGAAAGGTCGATATGCGTCCTTGCTGGATGCTATGCAGTCACATCAGCGGAAATGCGTGTTGGCTGATGGTGGAAATGAAGCGACAGACAGCCGAACATGATTTGCTTTCGTGATGGAATTCGCCAGACTTCCTTTCTCTGTGAGATTTCCGCGATGACTTATGCTGAGATGCACATGACCAACCGAACTCAAACGATCATCAAATGGTTCTGCGTCGTCGTGATGCTGGGTAGCGTGATGTGGGCGATGCGAGCGCTGCCGACCAAGGAGTTGACGGAGTCTTTGCAGGCTTGGATCGAAACACTCGGCATCTGGGGGCCGGTGGTCTTTGGCCTGATTTATGTCGTCGCGACCGTGTGTTTCGTTCCCGGCCTTATCCTGACTATCGCTGCCGGGGCGATCTTCGGTTTACTAACGGGCTTCATCACGGTATCGATCAGCAGTGTGATCGGTGCTGCCTGCGCGTTCATGATCTCGCGCTACCTGGCGCGATCAAAAATCGAAGCGATTGCCAGGTCAAATTCGAAGTTTGGTGCGATCGACGAAGCGATCCGCGAGGGTGGCTGGAAGATCGTCGGCCTGCTGCGTCTCTCTCCCGCAATCCCATACAACCTGCATAACTATCTGTATGGCTTGCCGCAGGTACAGTTTTGTCCGTACGGGTTGGTCAGTTGGATCGCGATGGCACCTGGCACCATACTGTATGTCTATCTCGGACACGTCGCCGGATTGGCGGCCAGCGGAGAGGATGCTTCGACGGCCCGCTGGGCACTGTTGGGCGTCGGCTTGCTGGCCACAATTGTCGTGACCTTCTACATCACACGACTGGCAAAGAAGAAGCTGGATGAAACGGAAGTCAAGGACACCGAACAACCTGCAGAAACGCAGTCGGATAAGACCAGTCCCACAAAGACATTTGTCTTTGCTGCCGTCGCGATACTGTTGTTGATTGCCGCTGGCTGTGTGCATTGGAAATCCGATGCCATTGCCTCCTGGATGAAACGCGTCGGTGGCGGGCCTCCCGATGTCGAGATGGAAGAAGTCCAGGTTGAGAAGTCAACAAGCCGAGAAGTATTTCGATAGATTTAAACTCTGACAATCCGTTCTGTGCCGTCAAAGATGGACTGGTCGCGACGTATCCGCCGCTGCGGAACGATAAGTCCTGCGACATTGTCGTGGTTGGTGTCGTAAGTGCCCAATGGCGACGTTGAGGTGTTTCGATTTGGCCGGTAAAGAAATCAATCACGGGAGCCGTCGTCGATGCGCGATTTTCCTCCAAAATTGCCGGGGAACGAACAGGCGGTCCTCGTCAAAAATGGCCGAAACTCGGAACTCGCCGTATTTCCCGCTGGAAGCATATTCCGATAGATGCAGAAAGAGGGATCGCTCAGGCACATTGAAGTCCAGGATGACGAACGATGAAATCGAGGCTCTATGCAATGGCTGACTATATTCGCGGCCATGATCGTTACTGAACATGCCTTGAGCCAATCGCTGGATTCTCGGATGCAATTGCGCCCATTGGCGGTTGATCGGCAGGTCTTGCCGGAGAGCAATCTGCCGCCGTTACCTGAGATGCCATCGGGCTTTCTTGATGCCGCCTCGGTGGACTCGAATCCGGAATTCGCACAGACCTATACGCTGGACGGCTTGTTGGCCTTAGCTGCCGAGAACAATCCTACGATCCGCCAGGCGGGGCTTCAAATTTCTGCGGAAACGGCGAAGGCTTTGCAAGCGGGTCTCTATCCGAACCCGTTGTTGATGTATGTCGGCGAGAAAATGAATAGCGACGGAAAAGCGGGAGAGTTCCAGGGTTTCGAGCTACAGCAGAGATTCGTGACGGCCGGGAAGTTGCAATTGAGCCGTCTGAAGTATCGGCAACGGGCGCACGTCGCCGAGCATCTCGCGATTGCTCAACAGTATCGCGTCAGTAACGACGTTCAACGCCAGTTCTACATGGCGCTGGCGGCGATGGAACGGGTGACACTGCAAAATGAATTGCTTAAGACGGCTGAGGACGGTGCGGTCACTTCGCGTGAACTGTTCAATCAGGGCCAAGCCAATCTACCCGACGTTCGGAAAGCCAACGTGAAGTTGCAGCACCAGCGTTTGGAAGTACTCAATGCAGAAAACGAGTATCAGGAAGCGTTTCGTAAGTTGACTTCACTGGTTGGCTGCCCGATGGAAATGGGCTCGATGACTGGATCGTTGAGACCGGAAGTCGCCTTGCCTGATTTTGAAACTCGGTATGCTGAACTGATCGGGTCCAGTCCAGAGGTACTCGCTGCGAAAGCCAAACTCGCGGCCGATCAAACAACGGTTCAGCGAGAATCGGTCCAATGGATACCAGATATCGTTGTACAGGCTGGCCCCGGCTACAACTTCTCCAATAACGATCCCGTTTACAATGCAAGTGTACGACTTGAGGTGCCGATCTTCGATCGAAATCAAGGCACGATTATGCAGGCTCAGCGTGACTTACAACGGCAACAAGAGGAGATTCGACGCACGGAATTGAACTTGCGCGAGCGGCTGGCGATGGCCTACCGCAAGTACGCGACCGCCTTGCAACATGCGACCGAATACGAACGGGTGTTCATTCCCGAGCGGAAGGCCGCGTATACGGAATTGCTTCAAAGTTACCAGGACAACCGAGTTGACTGGGAAGATGTCTTGCACGCCCAGCAGGAGTTCTTCACGGCAAGGCTTGAGCAAATCAGTCAGTTCCGCGATGTCCGCGTTCAAGAAGTGTTGATCGATGGATTTCTCCTCGAAGGCGGGTTGATGGCTGCGCAGGATCCAACTCCACCAGGACACATTGACGCCATACCCAAGCCAAGGTAGTCAATCCAGTCACGAATTAAACAAGATACGGATACTATGACACACTCAAATCAGCGACGACAATTTCTGAAAGCCTGGACAGTCGCAGCCGCTGGGACTGTCCTGAGCGGCGTACTCAGTCGCGGCACGCAAGCCCCGGATTCGCAGGCGACAAAGTCGGATGCCGCGTCCCAGGAGCATGCGCACAAGCATGGCGAACACCCGAAACCGACGATCCCACCGAACTCCGATGTGCAAGTTGAGATCGATGGATTTTCGCGATTCAAGCCGACTCGCGGCACTGATCCTGATTCGGATTACTACCTCGGAAAGCGAATGCCAGGTTTTCGAAGCGCTGAGGCCGGACCTGCCCCATTCATCGCTCCGGATTTAGAGAAGCTGCCGTGGAAGCTGGTCAATGGAGCCAAGGAGTTCCATCTTGTGCCAATGTCGGTGCAGCGGGAATTCCTGCCCGGCTACCAGATGAATGTCTACGGCTACAACGGAAGTATGCCGGGCCCCACGATTGAGGTCACACAAGGTGATCGCGTTCGCATTATCGTGGACAACCAGTTGCCTGAAGCGACGACGGTTCACTGGCACGGATTCGAACTGCCGGTTCAATATGATGGCAGCCACACGTTAACGCAAAATCCCATCGAGCCAGGCAAGTCCTTTGTCTATGAGTTTGATGTGCATGAGTCAGGCACTTTTTTTTACCACTCGCACGTCGCAATGCAGGAAGCCTTCGGCAGTGTGGGCTGGTTCATCGTGCATCCGAAAGTGGTGTTCGATCCACCGGTCGATCGTGATTTCGGTTTGATCTTCCAGAACTTTTTCATCGACAACAACCAAACGATCGCCGATAGCTGGCGAATGGATTGGAACTGGCACACCATCAACGGTCGCAGCGGCCCGTACACGACGCCGTTGCTTTGCAAACACGGCGAGCGAGTGCGCGTCCGATTGATGAATTTCGCTCCCATGCAACACCATCCGATTCACCTGCATGGACATACATTTTGGGTCACCGGTCATGAAGGTTCCCGAGCGCCCAAATCAGCCTGGATTCCGAGAAATAATGTACTCGTCGGAATTGCACAGGCGACTGAGTTTGAGTTCATTGCAAACAATCCCGGTGACTGGATGTTTCATTGTCATATGGTTCACCACATGATGAATCACATGACGCGACAAGTTGGTCCAAGAATTCGCCAAAACGTATCGATCGACCAATTTCTGGCCAATGTCGACACACGGCCGCAGGTGGATGCTGTTCGTGAGGATCGTGGATTCGCGACCCCCGGCTATCCGCAGGAGATGAAGGGCATGAATATGTCCGACGCGATGATGAAGGTGATTTGGAATCGTCGCGAGGTCCAGGGGATGCGGGCGATGTGGCCGATGTCGATCATGGGGCTGATGACGGCGCTGCGTGTGCTGCCGGAGGATCTTTATCATCGTGTCATGGAAACCGACGACGACATTCCCAAAGGCGAAGTCTTCCATGAGATCGTCCGTCGCTTCGGAAATCCCGCCACATACGAGCCGGGAGAAATGAAGATGATGCACGGAATGAAAATGTGACGGAATATCTGGGTAGCTGGAATCGAGAATTCCGGCGGCAGATTTAGTAGATCACTCTTCTTTTAATTGAGGCCTGGCCTGACACGCGAATGTTGCGGAACCGTCACGTTCGCTGAACTGCCCCCTAGCGTACCAACCGGCCAGATTAGATCGAAATTGCTGCCCTTCACGGCTTTGCTGGAAACTGAATTTAAGGGCATTTCGCTTCCGAGCCTTGAAGATTTGGATCAGCACAAGCAAATCTGCGCTAGCGGCTGGTTTTTCGATGCAATTGATAGTGCCCGTCACCTCGGCGTCAGCAGAGCACGGGTGACACAGGTGCTCGCGAGACTCAAGGAGTAAGCCGTCTATCGGCAAGCGGGTTGCTCAACGCAGTTCGTGCTTGATTGTTCCTTCCAAATGGTACATAATACCTCCATAAGTTGTTTTATGGTGGGCTTTTGTAACAGGACGGAAATGAAAGAAGCAGAGCGACAGGCAAGGCAGGCTTTTGAGCAGCACGGCGGGGTGCTGAAGATGTCCGACGCGCTCCGCGCTGGCGTCCATCGCCGTACCCTGTATGCCATGCGCGACTCTGGCCAGATCGAGGTACTCGCACGCGGCCTGTACCGACTGTCGGACGCTCAACCGCTTGGGCACCCTGACCTAGTTACCGTCTGCGCCAAAATTCCCCGGGCGGTGGTCTGTCTCGTCTCCGCACTTGCATTCCACGATCTCACCACGCAGATACCGCATGAAGTTTGGATCGCTATCCCACGAAATAGCGAACCTCCCCGACTTGAATATCCGCCGGTCCGCATCTTCCGCATGGGAGCGACAGCGTATGAGGCCGGAATAGAGACGCATACTCTCGATGGCGTCCCAATCAAGATGTATTGCCGTGAGAAAACACTCGCTGATTGCTTCAAATATCGCAGCGAGGTTGG
>JBDNFT010000665.1:0-3718 GCA_041689695.1 Planctomycetaceae bacterium
AGCAGTCGGTGGGGTTTTCTTTGGTTCCATTCCGAGGCTGAGTTCGGCATCTTCCGTGCGTTGAAGTTGGCGCTCTGCTGGAAGACTGTTCCAATCCGTCTTCGCCCAAATGCCGCTCTCCTTCCTGGAGGCAACGAGTTCCAGGTCGCGAAGTCGTTCTTTATAAACTTCGAAGTGCTGTCCATCGGGTGTTTCGCGGTAGACGCCGAAGGCACGGGCCAAGCCGAGACGCACAAGGTGTTCCCCGAGATCTTCGCCGTCGGCTGTCGTGACAAAGGCATAGATACGTTTGAAATTTGCATCACCACGGGCATCGGCAAACGATGTGTGAATCGTAAACGGTTGAGCCAGAACTCTCGCTGTTTCCGCTTCGGCAAGTTTGCCAAAGTCCTTAGCGAGCGAGATTGAAGCCTGTGACGAATCACCTGCTTCTGAAATTCCAAAGTAGCGCATTTGCGCACGCAGTCGCTGTGCATCATTGGCATCACGCACTTCCGTCTCCAGACAATCGACCCCGTACAGGCGGATCGTGTGCTGATCGCCACTGGCCGTTTTTATCAAAAAACTATCGCCGTCCGCCCACTCAGCCGGGACGAAGCTGCACGATGCGAGTTTTTCCAAAACCCTTGTTCGCTGCTGAGCGCCAAGGATCGAGGGTGCTACGGCAAAAAGTGCCGAGATGATGAAAAGAAAAACTTTCATACGCCATCCACTATCGTTTGCCAATTTCACGGTCAGAAACCAATGTCAATCATGAGCGGATGTCCGCCGGGTTGCTGAAAAAATAATGACGGATCGCATATGTGCCTTAGTCACTAGTCCCCTTACTTTCGCAGTCCTGCCAGGCAGATTCAAGGGTGGATGCAGAATATCAATGGCTGCGAGCCGAGGCGAATGGAGTTCGGAATCAGCTCGATCAGCTTACAAGAACCTACGGCCAGATGTGAGCAGCAGATTTCCAGAAGTTTGAGGCCCAAAAATTCATGGCAGCAAAAACGGCTGGCCGGACTTCGCCAGGGAATGGGGCTGCTGGAACTTGCAGCCTCCGCCAAAATGCCAGGAAAGGCCAAAGCGGGGGCAGGCTTTTTTGATATCAAAACGCCTGAAAAGGGTCTTGTTGTTTAGGTGGGATCGAATTAAGAGATCCGGCGCATTTTACTTATTGGGTAAAGCAGCACGTCCCGGGTGTTCCTTGTGCGGTTGTGAAGTACTCCACTCGACGTTCGTATTCCGGACCTGGTGCAGTCGCGGACCATTGTTAAAGTAGGTCCTGTCTGCCGGAAAGGACTTTGCAGCTTGCTGCAACCTGCGACCGGATCCACATTGATCACGGGACAACGCGACGCCGTTGAGCGGACATTCGCTGTCGTGGTTCGCCTTGCGGTAAATTAACAATCCACCTCGGCAAGGAGGACCTGCCGAAATCCGCACACCACCCATCCGGAACTGGCCCAGACGCCGACTTTGTGTGAGAGTGTCGGCACTGTTCCTTCCTTGGTGTCTTTGGTCGTTTTGAAATCTACAAATAAAAACAGCCACCGGATTCTTTCGAATGCGGCGGCTGTTGTCGATGGAAGATTCGTGTTTACGAACTATTCCACTTCGTATTGATCTGACAGAGTTGCAAGTGCGTCCTTGATTTCTGTTTCCTGCATGCGACCATCGCGAACAATTTCGGCACTTGCCGAATTCTTGCCCGTCATTTCCATTGCCGTCGCATTGATACGACCGGATGCGTCATACGAATAAGTAATCTCGATTGGAGATCCCTTCGGCAGGCTTGAAGGCAAATTGAAGACGCGAAAATCACCGATCACTTCACACGCTGCTGGATCAACGGCGTCTCCTTCGAGGATCTCGACGTGAATACGCGCCTGGCCATCGCTGTTTGTGCCGAATCGCTGCTTGACGCTGTTCGGTATAGGCGAGTTCTTCGGAATCATGATGTGATTGATCTTGCGAGTGCGATCCTTTGGATCACTGATCTTGATGCCAAGAGAGTGCGAATTTACGTCGGTGGTCTTGACGGAGTTCAGGCGTTTTTGGATTGCGTCAACGATTCCACCCGTATTGATGCCGTTTCGAGCTTGCAGAATAGCCGCATGAATCGCTGCCCCTTCTGCAACTGCTCGCTCTGGTGCCAATGCACGAGACGGTTCTTTGCGACAGACTTCGCGCAACATCTGCTCGACCACTGGCATATAGGTTGAACCACCAACCAGCACCAGTTCGTCCAGCATTTCTGGCGTTACGCCAGCCTGCTGAAGCACCAGTTCTGTTGTGTCCTTTGTACGCTGCAAGAGGTCGGCCGTCATACGTTCGAAGTCCGTACGCGACAACGAAACTGACAGCGTATTGCCCTTGTAGTAGACGCTGATTGGCACCTGAGTCTTGGTACTCAGATCGCGTTTTGCGTCTTCCGCTTCCTGGTGAAACGCCAGCATCGATTCGGCGTCAGCACTTGGATCCACATTAAACTTGCGTTTGAACTGTTCTACGAGATGGTCTGAAAGTCGCTTACTCCAGTCTAAACCGCCAAGCATGACGTCTCCGTCCGTTGCCAGGACGCGGAAGCTGGTTGGGGTGTATCTGACTACGGTGACGTCGAACGTACCGCCCCCAAGGTCGTAGACCAGAATCGTTCGCTCATCGGCTTTCAAGTCCACGCGACCCAATTCGCCGCGACTCCAGGCATACGCCAGAGTTGCTGCCGTTGGTTCGTTGATGATATCGATCACATTCAAGCCAGCGATGCGACCAGCATCCTGTGTTGCCTTACGGCGAATGTCATTGAAGTAATAAGGCACGGTGATGACGGCATTAGCAATCGGACCGATGATTTTTTCTGCATCCTGTTTCATTTTCTTCAGGATCAATGCGGAAATAAATTCAGGCGTCAGTTTCTTGTTTTGATAGACAACGAAGAAGTTTTTATTGCCCATTTCGCGTTTGACTGCTTCCACGATCGACTTCGGATCGGCAACAGCAATACGTTCAAACGATGGTCCAACGACCACGCGATCTTCATCGAGCAATACAACCGACGGAGTAATTGGACGGCCATCGGCATTGTTTAACACAATTGGATTGCCGTCATGATCCAGCATCGCAATCGCGCTGTAAGTTGTACCCAAGTCGATGCCGACCGTATGTCCTTCAAGAAACTTCATTTGCTGCCCTCGGACTCTTCAGAATATGGAAACAAGATTCTCGCCAAATCACGCAACACACATGCAGATGACATCACGTCCGCCAGCCAACTCACCGGCGGAAAGAATTTCATTCGCATCTGTGACAATCCCCCTAGAATACCGTAACGTGACAAGAAACGCACTCATCAGGGACTGGAATTCTGCCATCCGAGTCCATTCGATTCAAGCGCCATGATGTACGAATTAGTTCTTAATTCCAGACCCGAAGGTCTTGAACACCACATTCGGTATCAACATGGCAACCTTCCTATCGACCGGGGAATGTCGATTGCAACTTTCGCACGCACCGCCAGATGACTATGATTCCACGCGGAGTATGACCTTGCCTGAGCCGTTTCAGAGCTATACCTACGGAGTTCACCGATGTTGCTGACTGCCCTGATTTTCGTGTGCATGGCCATGCCACAGCCCCCTGCAGAACTCGTGCAATCGATCGAACGCCAACAGGGGGGCCGACATTGGATTGATCAGCCTACGGAGCCGCCGAAGTCTCCCGAAGAGTCGGC
>JBDNFT010000666.1:0-9702 GCA_041689695.1 Planctomycetaceae bacterium
GCAAGTTGCCGAGTGGGTCACGGCGAAGGTGGGCCGCACACTGATCTCGAAACGCCGTGCCGCCTACGCCGAACACCGAAAAGCCCTCAAACGCGCAACAACATAACTGGTATTGACTTAGAGAAAATCGTCAGACCAGGGCGAGGCTGGGGTGCGCGACAAAGAGGAATCTGGCCCAAAAAATTTTAGGTGAGTTCTATTCCGGAAGGGGGGCGCATCGTTTGACCCGACTCGGAGAGGAGGCTTTCTCACGGCTGCACTTTGTGCAGCCGTCCTCCTCTTCGAGTCGGGTCAAACGAAGTCTTCCGCTGACAACAAAATCCTCCTCTGAAAAATCTCCGAATTTCCTCGAAACTGCTATTTGTCGCGCACCTCAGGGCGAGGCTCCTGCCGAGCCGATGGTCGGGGGGCGAACACACGGCTCGGCAGGAGCCTCGCCCTCCCATACTTCACAATCAAACGCGACTGCACCCTGACGACTGTTACTTCCAGCGATAGACGATCAGCGCGTCGAGCGAACGCACAAACACCTGATCGTCAGCGACTGCGAGATGCGCCCAGGTGCTGGAGTCACTGACGTGGCGTTCTGAGACCTGCTGGAACTCCGTCGGTTTCGCGTTGATCAGCCGCAGGTCGCCGCTTTCATCCAGTGCGAGCATCTTAGAGCCATTCAGAACAATGCTCCAATAGCCGCCAAACGGCGTTGTTCGCCACAATGATTCACCGGTTGCCGGATCGATGCAACTGAAACGCTTATTTCGCAAATGCAGATAAATCTTACCGTCCACAACCACCGGCGACGACATGTAGGCTTCGGTTGTGTTCTTCCACAACTCTTTGGTGGCAAAACCTGTTTCAGTGCGAGTGACCTCGATCATCGTCGCACCACCTCCATAACTGCTGGTGAAGATGCGATCGTCGATTACAGTCGGCGTGAGGATGTTCATGTCGCGGAAAGATGGCATCGCCAGCGACCACAATTCTTCGCCACCATCCATTCCAACGCCGCACAGCCTGGACCGCGTCTGCACGACCAGTTGCTTCGTACCGGCGATCGTCGCCATGACCGGTGAGGAGAAAGCTCCACCCATCATGCCGCCGTCTTCCTTCAAACCGCGCCAGACAATCGCGCCGGTTTGGCAATCCAGTTTGACCAGACCACCCGAGGTCTGAACATACAGAAATCCACCGTCGATCAACGGAGAACAGACGAAGCCAAATGACTGCCCCTTCGTACCAAATTCCTCTTTGAAATCTTTTCGCCAGACTTCTTTGCCCGAAGCTCCGTCCAGCGCCACGAGAACATCCAGCATCCCAGCGACGTACAATTTTTCGCCATCGTAAATCGGCGTGGCGCGAATCCAGCTTCCGTTGGACGCAGCGAAGAATGGAACCGACATCGCTCCAGGCCACTCCGCGTTCCAAAGCTCCTTGCCGGTATCACGATCCAGGGCACGGACGACTTCTTTTTCTTTGTTGACAGTCTCAGTGATGAACACGCGATCCTGTGCGACAATTGGCCCCGAATAACTTGGTTCCAGTGGAATTCGGTACAGTTCAACCAAAGAGGTATCGTCGAGAGTCTCGGGCCATTTTGTCCCCTGAGCCACCTCGCATCGGCGATCCACCCCACGCCATTGAAGCCATTCCGCTCGGTCGGCAGCACTTGCTGGGAGACAGACGAGAACTAATGTCAGGTGAATTAATGCTTGTCGCATGGTGGCCCTTTCGATGAGCTGGTCGGATTTCGAGCGTAAGTTGAGAACCGAATCTCAAGTTATAGACTCGTTTTTCGTAACGTCCAGCCGATCGCATGAAAACTCCCCGGAAGCCGTTAGACTTTGCGGTCCCCATGTCATTTCGAGGCAATGTAGGCACAGATAGCATACTCATGAATCAGCGGCAGGACTTGTGTCAGCTTGAAAAGCTGCCATGTACGATTTTGGCAAATTCCCGCGAAGCTTCGCGTCTCGTGGCGACGGAAATCGCGACGCTGGTTAAAACTCGCAAAGCCGAAGGCAAGCAAGCCGTGCTGGGCCTGGCGACAGGCTCGACGCCTACCAGCATTTACGCCGAACTCGTCCGCATGCACAAGGAAGAAGGCCTGTCGTTTGAGAACGTCGTGTCGTTCAATCTGGACGAATACTATCCGATGCAGCCGGAGGATCTGCAGAGCTATGTTCGCTTCATGAGGGAACATCTCTTCGACCACATCGACATGAAGGCGGAAAACGTGCATGTTCCCGACGGGACTGTTGCCGTCGAAAGCGTTGGCGACTATTGCCGCGACTACGAAGCGAAGATCGCAGCTGTTGGTGGCATCGACATACAGCTTCTGGGCATTGGTCGCACGGGGCACATCGGCTTCAACGAACCGGGCTCTGATCAATCGACTCGAACCCGCATGATCACTCTGGACAGTGTCACACGCATTGATGCGGCAAGCGACTTCTTTGGTGCCGAAAACGTACCGCGTCGAGCCATCACGATGGGCGTCGGCACGATTCTGGAAGCTCGACGCATTATCATTCTGGCATTCGGCGAAAATAAATCGACCATCATTGCGAAAACCGTTGAAGGTGAAGCCACACCTGCGATTCCTGCGACGTTTCTGCAGCGACACAAAAACACAGAGGTGCTGCTTGATGCCGCCGCATCAGCCGCGCTCACCCGCTCTCGATTTCCGTGGCTGGTCAGTAACGTCCAGTGGGATCCGTCCATCATTCGCCGAGCGGTCATTTGGCTGGCGGAGAAGATGGGCAAATCCTTGCTGAAGCTGACGGATTCCGATTACAACGAAGAAGGTCTGCAGGATCTTCTGGCCGAATATGGTTCGGCGTATGAAATCAACCTGACAGTCTTTCGCCACCTGCAGAGCACGATCATTGGCTGGCCAGCGGGCAAGCCAGCCCACAAGAAGCGACCGGGGGATCGGCCTCAGCCGTTTGATCATATCTTTCCAAAACGCATTCTGTGTTTTTCACCGCACCCGGACGATGACGTGATCTCCATGGGTGGCACGCTGATTCGTCTGGCGGCTCAGGGGCATGACGTTCACATCGCCTATCAGACGTCTGGTAATATCGCCGTGTTTGATGATGATGCGATTCGGTTCACAGAATTTGTGTCCGACTATTGTGCGGCCTTCGGACTGCTGACAGATCCTCTTCGTCAGTTGGAAGACCACGTCGAAGAGTACCTGAAAAAGAAACAAGCCGGACAGATCGACAGCAAGGAAATTCAGCAGATCAAGGGCCTGATCCGCCGCGGCGAAGCGCGGGCCGGTGCACGGTGTTGCGGAGTTCCCAATGAGAAACTTCATTTTCTGGACATGCCGTTCTATGAAACTGGCGGCGTGAAGAAGAAGCCGCTGGGGCCGGACGACATCCAGATCCTTGTGGACCTGATGCGTGAACTCAAACCACATCAGATTTATGCGGCGGGAGATTTGTCTGATCCGCACGGAACCCACCGAACCTGCCTGAAAGCCATCATCCAGGCATGCGAAGTCTGCCGCAACGATGATTGGTTTGCGGAAAACGAAGTCTGGTTGTATCGCGGAGCATGGCAGGAATGGCCCGTGCATCAGGTCGAAATGGCGGTACCTCTGAGTCCTCAGGAAGTGAAGCAGAAACGCAACGCGATCTTCAAGCACGAATCTCAGAAAGACCGCGCGTTGTTTCCTGGCGCCGACATGCGTGAATTCTGGCAGCGAGCAGAATCCCGCAATGCGGACACTGCCCGCAAGTACGACCAGCTCGGTCTGGCCGAATACGAAGCCATCGAAGGTTTCGTGCGCTGGGACGGCGTGTGGGGCTTGAACGATTGATTGTTTGGAAGCCTTGTTCCGAGGCTCCAGCCTCGGAACACACTGCTCTGGAGGCTCCTGCCTCTCGAGAACTGACGAAGCTGGAATCTGTCAAAGTCTCCTTAGATGCGGCTGGACGACGAATTGTTGTCACCACCAGTTGGAGTCCAGCCTTTAGGCTGCTGCGATTCCTGCAAGTCCGGGACAATCGCAACTGCTGGCGATTTCATGTGCCAGCAACCGTTTTCGAATAGCGTACCAGTGCCACCCACCTTGACTGGCCGCGTGAAGACTTAGGAGTGCGGTACCTCAGTACCGCCTTCTTTCGCGGCGGAGCCGCCTTTGAGTTCTGCGTTCTCGTGACATCCGCACTTCGTCAACGTGCGAGCGAAGTCCCGGGCGAAGGCGGCTCCGCCGCAATGGAAAAGCGGTACTGAGATACCGCAGTCCAAGGGGAGTCTTCTGGCGACCGTCGATATTTGAATCACCGCGGGAAATTGCAAACCAGGAGACTTCAGACTTTGACCTTGGCACTGAAAAGCGGAAAAAACTCCTGAAAGGGTTGCGCCTAAGGCGCGCGGCAAAAACAAATACACCGAACCCCATTGACTTGAGCCTGAGGCGCTAGCCGATTTCTTGCTGTCGAATCGGCTAGCGCCTCAGGCTCAAGGGGTACTTTTCATTCTGCCGCTCGCCCTGACAGTCGTGATGTTTTATGCACGGTAGCACTTCGCTTCAAGGCTGATAAGAATACGTAGCCTCGTATTCGCCGCATGTTCACCCGGATCAACCGATGCTCACTCTCGTCTCATTTCTGTCTTTCACGATCTTAGTTGCCGTTGTCTCCTGGTGGAAAACGCATGACGACCGTCATGACACGTCCGACGGATATTTCCTGGCGGGTCGCAGTCTGGTCTGGCCGGTTATCGGAGGTTCGTTGCTGCTCACGAATCTCTCCACTGAACAACTCGTCGGAATCAACGGTGGCGGGTATCAGCACGGCATGCTGCTGATGACCTGGGAAGTGTGGTCGTCGCTTTCGATCGTCGCAATGGCGGTGTTTTTTCTGCCGAGGTATCTGAAAAGCGGTATCACGACAATCCCGGAATTCCTGGAGATTCGTTTTAATCGCTCCGTCAGATTACTCACTTCTCTGATCTCCGTTTTCCTGATCGTGCTGATCGTGCTGCCGTTCGTTTTGTTTTCCGGTGCGGAGTTCATGATGCCGGTGTTCGGAGTTCAAAAGTTTCTTGGCGACAACGCCAACATGAACATGCTGGTCGTCGGTAGTCTGCTGGCTCTGATCGGCGGCGGTTATGCGGTGTTCGGTGGTCTGAAGGCTGTCGCGGTGTCGGATACTGTCAATGGAATCGGCCTGGCCATAGGCGGTTTAATGATTCCAGTTCTTGGGTTGAGCTTTGCCGGACATGGGGACATGTGGCAGGGATTATCGACAATCATCGAACAGCAGCCGGAACGAATGGCACCAATGGGCGATTCCGATGCCAATATTCCCTGGCAGACTCTGTTCACAGGCGTGACGCTGTTGACGACATGTTACTGGTGTACCAATCAGGGCATCGTGCAGCGCACGTTTGCTGCGAAGAATCTGGCGGAAGGACAGAAGGGAACTCTGTTTGCCGCCGTGATGAAAATCTTTGGACCGATTTATCTGGTGCTGCCGGGCATCATTGCATGGCACATTGTCAGCAGCGGCGACTATGATCTGGGTGAGTACTCACCGCCAAATAATGCGAATGGTGCGTATGGATTTCTGGTGAATCTGGTGTTGCCGGATTGGGCGACCGGGTTCTTCGCCGCGACGATTTTCGGTGCGATCCTGAGTTCATTCAACAGCTTTTTGAACAGTGGCAGCACGTTGTTCGCCGTCGATATCTATCAGGGCCTTTTGAATCGCAACGCGTCGGACCAGCAAGCCGTGCGTGCGGGAAAAATCTTTGCAGTGCTGACCATACCGTTGAGCGTCGTCCTGGTGATGTTCTTTAAGTCGTACGGGAAGCAGGGGCTTTTCGATCTGCTGATCCAATATATTTCGGTGACCAATATCCCGATGATCACCATTGTGGTTGTGGCGATGTTGAGCAAACGAACGCCGGCGATTGCTGTCATCGTGGCTTTGATTGCTGGAATGGCATTTCAGTTGTTCTTCGGGATTCTGAACGGTGGCAATCTGGGCGTTACGATCGGAGAGACATTTTACGGATGGAAGATGCATGGTCTGCATCTGGCTGGTGTCAACTTTGTGTTCCTGTTACTGATCATGTTGTCGTTTCGCATACTGAAGCCTCAGCCGGTGCCGTTTGAGCAAAAGTATTCCGGTGACATTGATATCACGCCGTGGAAGCTGGCAAAACCGGTCGGGTTTGGACTGGTCATTGTCATCGCGGCGATTTATCTGAGCATGTGGAGCCGATTTGGGCTCACGCCTGGTGCCAGGGTCGCGGCAGAATACGAAGCGCAGCACCCGACATTGTCGCCACCGAAGTGATTCGCACATGCGATCAGGATTGTTCATACTGCATCCGCGATCTGTTGCTGCTCCGGCATCGGCTCATTTTTCCTCGCGAATCATCAAAGGGCTCTGGTCATGATTTCCACCTTCCGCGTCCGCTCAAAGTCGGACGTACTCGCTTTGGCGTTTATGGTTTTCGCTGCGTTGTTTACGACTCTAAAGACATCTGCAGCGGAACCAACGCGAAAGTTCATTGCAGCGGATTCATCGAAAAGCCGTGTCGCGATTATCGACGAGAACGGCAAGACGGAATGGGAACGCAAAATCGGCGGACTGCACGATCTGCATGTGCTCCCTGGCGGAAACGTGTTGTTGCAGACGTCATGGACGGAAGTGGCCGAAATCAATCCCGCCAGCAACAAAATTGTCTGGAGCTATGATGCCAAGAAGCGGCCGGAAAACGACGGTCAGCGTCTGGAGATTCATGCCTTTCAGAGACTTGCCAATGGCAGCACGATGGTTGCGGAATCAGGGCCAGGCAATGTCATCGAGGTTGATAAAGATCTGAAGGTTGTGCATTCGATGAAATTGAAGGTCCGTCAGCCGGACGCACATCGTGACACTCGACTGGTTCGCAAGCTGGATTCAGGTAACTACCTTGTCTGTCATGAAGGCGACGGATTGGTTCGCGAATACGATCCCAGTGGCAAGACGGTATGGGAATATGCTGTGCCACTGTTTGATCGGAAGCCAGCCGACGGACATGGCGTTGAAGCGTTCGGCAATCAAGCCTTTTCCGCCATTCGACTGCCCAACGGCAACACGTTGATTGGCACGGGTAACGGTCACAGCGTTTTGGAAGTCACTCCTGCCGAACAGATCATCTGGAGTCTGCATCAGAACGATCTGCCGGGAATTCAACTGGCCTGGGTCACGTCGCTGCAGGTTCTTCCCAGCGGCAACATTCTGATCAACAACTGCCATGCAGGGCCGAACAATCCTCAGCTGATTGAAGTCAACCGAGAGAAGAAAGTCGTCTGGTCGTTCAAAGATTTCGATCGCTTCGGTGACTCGCTCACAAATTCACAGATGCTGGCCGTTGATGGCGTTGCCTTGCCGCTTGATGGGGCGAAACTGCTGCGATAGTCGGACTGCGCAGATTCGTTGGAGGATTGAACACCGTGAAACAACTCAAGCACTACATTGGAATGTTGCTGCAGCTCTTCACGCTGAGCATATTGCCGCTCGTCATCGTGTTTCAGTTGTTCTACGGCTTCAAGCTGATCGTGATGCCGATTTCATTGCTTGTCGGCATCACGCTTTTCAGCATCGGTACCATGCTGCGTGAATCGGCTTAGCTTCGATGACAGGCTTAATAGTCAAACCAGAATCCGCCGCCGTACATGTTTTCCCAGGTATCCAGGAACTGGTACTGCATTGACGGCCCGTTATAGTACTGAAGTCCGATGCGCAATCGATGCCGTGTTTCAGCGCCCTGCCAGCCCCAGCCTGCAACGGTGTTTGCTCCGCCGTGGAAATTAAAATCCTCGCGAATGTGATAGTTGGCCGCAAGGTACGGTGCCCCTCGCAGACCAGTTCTCGCCACTGGCTGATATTGAGCCCCAAACTGAAATTCCAGCGGTTTGGCTCCACCTTCAATGCCAAGAGAGTACGCGATTTCTCCATACACCTGCGTTGCAGCATTTAAATCCTGAGTCACACCAGTGACCAACGAATCCCGTACATAATTCAAACGGTTGAAAGTCGGATTCGCGATCAGAAACTCATCGCCTATATGCGAGCTGATGTGATAGTAGCCCCACTTGTAAGCGGTGCCGCCGTTTCGATACGTCCCCAACAAGCCTGCTCGATAATCGGAACCCGCCAGCATCGCGCTGGGCTGATCGGGCAACACGCGTGCGAAGACTGCTCCTTCGACGTCAAGCTGGAAACCCTGCGGGTTCACGGAATCGTAACTTCCGTTTCGCAATAAGCCCAGCCGCCCGCCGAGCACCGCATCCCACACTCGCGTCTTGCTGCGCGTGTCGTACAACTGCACGAACTGCATGCGAGGTTCTTTTTCCCCGGCGAGGTACGATTTATACATCAAACCCTTGGGAAGCACGTGCCAGCCATAGCAGTTATTGCATTGATCCGGCTGAGCTGCAAAGACTTGTTGCGGTGTGACTCGCGAAAGCGTTTGAGTCCGCGGCATCAGTTCATCTAAATCGGCGTAGCCGGAATCGTCGGGAGACATCTCATACGATTCATACGGTGGCGACGACGATTCAAATTCCAAGTCGTCTGATTCGTCAGTCAATCGCCTGTCTTCGTAGGGATCAAGAAGCGAAGTGGCTGCATCATTGGTATCTTCGAAAGCGGATGATTTAACCCGCCCCGAAACCTGCGTCAGAAATGATGGAGTGGATTTTGCTGCCAGCACTTCACGGTCTGCGTCAGACAACATGGACCGGAATGGGTCCGTCTTTCTGTGGTCCGGTGCGAACTCGCCAGACGGCTGATTCTGGAACGCATAGATCCAATCTTCCTGCCTTCGAGCGTCCTGGCCAACGCTGATCGCTGGCCACGAGACTGTAGCGGCAATCGCCAACAGGCATCGCGGCAGCTTCTTCAGAATGTTGATGGCTATGTGATGCATGTGTGTTGGTAGATTCACGTGACGTAGATTTCTGGTCTGCCAGATCAATTTCTATCGCCGATGGTGGAACCAGCCGAGTTTGCCGATTTAACTCGGCTTGATGAAGAAGCCGAGAACTCGTTTCGTGTCGAATCCACTGATTTTTCGGATTTCCAGCGAGTGAATCTGAGTCCTTGCGATCCCTGAAGTCAGTTTTTTCTGTCGCCGGTTGCGGTCAGGCAATCCACGTAATCCGAATGGACGACTGTGCGATTTTCGACTGGTTTTTTGTCTGAAGAATAGTTCTGAAACTCGTTCAAGTTCGCCGTCGCCTTTTCGAGCTGGAGGGCTTCGTGCATCGGTCTGGACAAAGAGTTTGCACTGTGGTCACCAACGTTGCACGGAACGTTTCCGTCTCGTGAATATTGCCTGCGACTGGACGCTAGCCACCCGATAAGTCCACAATACAGCTTCCGCAATCGCTTCCCGCCAACCCGTCTGCCACGATCTCATGAAAACACTCACGATCAACGTCATTCTGATCCTGCTGACCGCTGCACCGAATCTCGTGAAAGCGGCAGTAGATGAAATTGACTTCGATACTCAGATCAAGCCGCTGCTGGCCGCAAAGTGTTTTGATTGCCATGCGGCCGACACTCAGGAAAGTCACCTGCGGCTCGATCGACGAGCGACGATGTTGCGTGGTGGGGATTCGGGTGAACCAGCGATCGTCGTCCGCAACAGCGAAAGCAGTCATCTGATTAAGCTCGTGCGAGGCGAAGA
>JBDNFT010000667.1:0-5065 GCA_041689695.1 Planctomycetaceae bacterium
GGCCCAGTGCAGTGTGGGCAGGAGAACGGTATGGGTTGGAATCATCCACAATCGGACTCGAGAGGCAATGGGTAACGAATTGCGATCTACGCGGCTGGCGATTCGCAGGACGCATAGATCAAGCGTTGAATTTTACTGCTTCGTGAGTTTCCGGTGACGTATGCGGAATCAATCAGGTGTACTCGGCGGACGATGAGAGTTTACCGAACGGCGTGTGAGTTGTCACCAGGATTCGGGGCATTCATCAAGGCATGCCGGTGGAAGGTCCGCGCTGGGGTAGGTCCTTTCTGCCGGAAAGGACTTCGCAGCCCGACTGCGACCTGCGACCACACGTGTTTCCACTTCAAGATCATATCGCCGGAGATTACGGCAACGCTTTTTGATTGGCCGTGTGGTATCCCACTCACGCTTCGCCTTACGACGAAAATCCAGCCCTAGAATGCAATACACTGAAGGCAATCCTCAGTGAACTCTGTGTTCTCCGTGGTGAAAAATGCGATTCGACAACCAGTCACGCTGCGAATCAGCGTGGCGTGCTCAGACTGCGAAAATCACAAATTGCATCAACAAGCGAACGGTATGACTTTATCCGGCATTCCGGCAACGCCAGGCGAAGCCTGGCAACTTCCGTGGAAGAAAAGTCCTCACCGGACAGCAGCAAAACCTTAAGCTGTCGCAGCTTATGCAACGGCGACAAATTCTTCACAGAGTCATCAATCAGCAGCACTTGCAGGGATTCAGACAGTGCAAGCCGCTTCCAACTCTCAACGCCGTGCCAGATCGCCAGGTGCTTGAGCGTCGGTAATCTGAGTCATCGTGAGATCGAGAGCTGCAAATCCAGGGTAGAATACCAAATGGTCCAAGTCGTCATCTGTCACATCTGACTCAGTCAGGTTGACGATGCCGTCCGGCTCGCTTTCGGTGTATGCGATTCCTGTACCCAGCCGAGCAAGCAACTCAAGTGCTGCATCGGGAAGCGGTTGATTTTCAGACTCCATGCTGCCTCCAGAAATAAGTACAAGGACTTTGTCCGTCGTGATTGTACACTGAATCATACATGAGTGACGCCTGAATATTGCTATTTCGGCTCGTCGAAAAATGAAGTGCTCAATTCAGGTCGAAAACTGTGCCTGTAAACGGATCGACCCAACGCTCTTCGACAGACACTGAGATCTTGCAATCCGGAAGTTTCTCGCGGAGCCGCATGACCCCCGCCTCGGTAAGACTCGTGTTCTGAATGCTCAATCTGGTGATCGATGGAAATGCGACAAGTGTTTCAATGCAATCGTCGTTTATTCCTTTGCACTCGTCCAACACCATCGTGTCCAGTGATTCGAGTTTTGACAGTGACAACAGTCCGACCTTACTGATTTTTGTGCCAGTCACATCCAGCCCCGTCAGCATCTTCAGTGAGGAAACATCCGCGATTCCTGCGCCCGTCACATTGACTGCGTGCCTGATCGAAAACACTTCGATATCCGGACTCTGTCGAATCGATTTCAGAGCCTCTTCAGTAATTGCACAGTCATCCAATCTCAACATTCAAACGATCGCCATTCCGATGAATGGCTTGGTTTAGTTTCTGTGCTACGTTTTCGAGATGAAACCACGAAGACCAGGAATAGAGTTTTTGATACTGGCCTTAAGATACTCATTGATGAGGGCAAATGGGAAACCACCGACGATCTGCATGGACTTGTGCCATCGATGGTTGTCTCGCGCGGCAGCAAGAAACTCACAACCGTTCCAGGTAAGCGGGAAGTGCATGCATTGACGCCCATTCTTTTCCATGATTCGACCATCAATCGGGATGAAAGACTGTGGGTTTCCGCTGGCCGAGGAATTGGCCAAAAGAACTGCTATCAGATCGGCTTCAATGAGCCAGATCATGTGTTGCGTGATGGCGCTTTCGTCCGCAGTTGGATATGGCAGCGTGCAATCGCTCTCGTAGAATAACAGCAATTCACGGATCAAATTCATGTCGCGTTTCATTGGCTTCCAGTGCTCCGCATCTTTGCAGGTAGAGATCGTATGACTGGTAACCGGGCCGCAGCCAACCAGTTGTGAAATCAGAAACGGCGCGGCCCGCAGCTCTGGCTGAACCGATTGGTCGTCGCCATTGTGCTCGACACTGTCTACGGCCCAGAGTAACCAGGCCCCAAAACCAGAGTTCGCCGGATTCTCGATCAAGTTTACCAAGATCGATTGTCTTATGACTTGAATGGCGTGGCGAAACACCGAAATCTTCGGCCCCAGCGAGCCATGAATGATGGACCCAGATGTCGATGGCGAGGTTTGAAAATGCGGGTTTGACCATCAGCTTGCAAGTGAACTTTGGAGACAGAATGAATTGCGATCTGTGCGGCTCGCGGCTAGCCCGATTTATAGATCGTGTGCTGAACTTTTCCACTTCGTGAGGTTCCGGTGACAATGCGGAATCAATCAGGTCCACTCGGCGGGCGATTAGAGTTTACAGAAGACCGTGCGAGTTGTCACCAGGATTTTGGAAGGTGCGATCGTTTTGCTCCGCTGGCTCGCATCGCCACAAGCCCACTCCGCTCTTCCGCGATCGTTACTCTCCGCTGCCCGTACGCACTCGCGAAGTCAAAGGCTTCTTGGCTATCTTGTCTTCGGTGTTGGCTGACATGCAATCAAAGAATACCGTTTCGACTTGATTTTCATCATCAAAACGCAATTCGATATTGCCTAGATGTAGATCGCCGTGCCATAGTTCAACTGACGCCATTTGATCTGCCGTTTTGGGATTTTTCAGTTGGCCATTATATGTGATCGCAGCCAGCATCTTGCCAACACCCATAGCTAATCGCCTGCGATCCTCATCCGTACAGGCCACCTTTCGGCGAACGACTGACATGAGTTTCCTGCTTGGTTCCGGAATATAAACAGGGGAAACTGCAGATCGAATCACAAAGCCCGCGTCGGACCTTGTCGCAGCGACGATCACCTCAAGTTCCCTGTAGCACATCGATGGCGTGTCCAGGATGGTTGTAAAGTACTGCGTGTTCGGTAACACCACTGCAAGTTCAGGAATATCAAGCGGCTTAAGTCGTGCTGCTGGATTATACGCGACCCCGTAGATTGTTCGCCGTTCGCGGCCAAGTTCTTCAGCTTCATCATATTTCACTGAAAGATATTGGCGAACGGCATGTTCCACTTCGTCGTCAAGAGGCCGTGCCTGTAGATCCAACGGAGAAACAGTGGCAACGAGAATTGACAACAAGCACGTTTTGTAAGACATACTGGATATCCAAATAACGAATTGCGATCTTTGCGGCTGTCGATTAGCCGGACCTACAGATCGTCGTGCGTTGAAGTTTTCCGCTTCGAGAGTTTCCGGTGACGATGCGAAATCAATCAGGTTCACCCGGCGGAAATGAGAGTTTACCAAGGAGCGTGCGAGTTGTCACGAGGATTCAGGAAGGTGCGACGGGGCCGCTCGTGGTTTGTATTGCCACGAGCACACTCCGCTCAAACGCGATCGCCACTCGGTGCCATTCGTACGCACTCGCGAAGTTGAACCGTTATTGGTTATGCAACAATTCCGAGTGCCGGTTCGCCCAATTGCCACAGAGTTTTAATTTCCGGTACAAGATTGTCAGGGATGTCTTCGGCGACACCAACAGGCAAGTCAATCGCTGCAGTTGCCGGTTTTGACAGGACAATGGAGCCAGTTGCAGCACCCGCAATTGTCAGCGCAGTGCTAAATGAATTACCGAATCTTGTATTTGAACGCAGGAATACACCGTCGTGGAAACGTAAACGACGCCCTTTGCCATCGGAGTATTGAACGGATGCACCAACCTCGAAAGATTGGCGTTTGCCTTGTAGCTTTTCGGGTATCGGAATCGCGATTCGTGCAACGCCAAACCCCGCAGGCGGACATTCGATCTCGAATGTAATTGTATCAATCTTCGCGCGGGTCATAAAAAAACCACGGGCAGGACGCAAAGCGATGCGTCCAAGAGACGGCCTGTCATATTGAGTTTGGAAATAGGCATCCACGAAAGCGATGCCATCGATAGCGGTTACGACAAATGCGAAACAGAAGCCATCGCGATTGAAATACGTTCCAGTGAGAGGACGCAAATAGTCGTGTTCGACATCAGCACGAAATTGCAGTTTGAGGATCATTCCAAGCGCGAGGATCGCGGTGACCGGCGCACCAATGCGAAAGCCCCATGTCATTGCGTCAGGTCGATCTGCCGTCCATGAGAATGCCGCAGCGATGAGGCCCACGATCATCAGTAATGCACATATAGATTTGGTTGATTCACCCATTCGGCTGTGTTCGTTGCATAAAGAATTTCGATCTATCCCGCTGGCTATCAGCCGGACGCATAGATTGCACGTTTAACGTTTTCCGCTTCGAGAGTTTCCGGTGACGATGCGGAATCAATCTGGTTCACTCGGCGGACGATGAGAGTCTATCGAACAGCGTGCGGATCGTCACTTGGATTCCGGACGGTGTGATGGTTGCGTCCGGCTTGCTCGTATCGCCACAAGCCCACACCGCTCTTCCGCGATCATTACTCCACGCCGCCCACCGGCACTCGCGAAGTCAACGGCTTTATGAGTTACTTTGCGACTTCTTGTTCTGCGATTTGAGCCACATTGACAGCGATTGACTCAGGCGCGGTATTGATTGTGGAAGAGCCGTGCGATTTGAGGCATGCCCGTCGCGACTGCTTTACAACAACCATGATTATGGTGATGATCGATGGAAGAATCCATCCACCCACAAGTACCGCAGCATTGCCGCCAACTCCGTCGTAATCATGATCATTTCGTAGACGGGCCATTTCCCGAAGCGCCGGAAGGCTGAAAAACATGCGAAATTCGACGATCAGAAACCACGATAACATAACAGCGAGCAAAGCACGTAGTGTCAGCGACCGCAGAGCAAGCGTTTTTACGGGAGCAAAGATTAACAGTCCGGGGACTACGACCAGTGATGCAAGTGTTCCATAATCGCCAACGGCTGCGCATGCTGGAATTGGCAACCATTGACTCGGGCGTAATAGGCTGAGGCCGATATCAACGACTA
>JBDNFT010000668.1:0-2527 GCA_041689695.1 Planctomycetaceae bacterium
CTTTGCTCAGCGTTTCGCGGTACTCCATTTCCGGCACGCTGTCAGCGACGATTCCGGCACCGGCCTGAATATAAATCGTACCATCTTTGATCACCAGCGTTCTCAGTGCGCTACAGGTATCCATGTTGCCAGTGAAATCGATGTAGCCAACAGCACCGCCGTACGGTCCGCGTTTGAGTGGCTCAACGTCATCGATAATTTCCATCGCTCGCACTTTGGGAGCCCCGGAAACAGTTCCCGCAGGCAAGCCAGCACGCAAGGCTTCGATTGCCGATAAGCCTTCGCGAAGTTGCCCGCAAACGTTGGAAGTAATGTGCATCACGTGACTGTATTTTTCAACAACCATGACGTCGGTCAGCGACACTGTGCCATATTCCGCGACGCGGCCTACATCGTTGCGAGCCAGGTCGATCAGCATGACGTGTTCCGCACGCTCTTTGGGATCGGCAAGCAACTCTTCCGCAAGTTCGCGATCTTCCTGTGGCGTTTTTCCGCGAGGTCGAGTGCCAGCTAATGGTCGGATGGTCGCTTCGCCGTCTTCGACTCGAACCATGATTTCCGGCGAACTGCCGACGAGATCCACTTCCGGCGTCTTCAGTACAAACATGAACGGACTTGGGTTCACCATCCTCAGCGATCGGTACACGTCCAGTGGCTGAGCCGGGCTTTTGTATTCCAGTCGCTGACTGATGACGACTTGAAAGATGTCGCCGGCTTTGATGTATTCGCGGCATTTTTCGACCGCTGCATGGAATTCCGGTTGAGTGAAATTCGATTTCACATTCGGCGTTGGTTCAACGGTCAGATCGATGTCTGTTAGCGTCACATCACCGCCGCTGAATGTCAGTTGGCGGCACAGGACTTCCAATCGTTCTTCCGCTTGAGCGCGTGCTTCGTCGAGATTGCCAGATTTCGTGTCGGCCAATGCAACGGCGATCACGACTTTTCGAATGTGATCAAAGACGACCATCGTGTCGTAAAACGCAAAACTCAGATCCGGCAAATGTCGATCGTCAGTGGGAACGTTGGGCAGGTGTTCGGTGTAGCGAATCACATCGTAGCCCGCGTACCCCACAGCTCCGCCGCAGAACCGAGGCAGTCCGGGAATTGAAGCGGATTGATACTGCGAAACCAGATAATCCAGGTCCTTCAGCGGGTCGGCACTTTCAAATTCACGGTGTTCGTGGTTGATCTGATGGATCACGACTTTAGTACCAGTCGCCGTAATCGTAAGAAACGGATTGCTGCCGACAAAGCTGAATCGTCCGACCTTTTCTCCGCCAATCACGCTTTCAAACAGAAACGCCCACGAGCCTGATGCGATTCGTTGATACGCGGTTACGGGCGTCAGAGTGTCAGCGGTTAACTGGCGATAGACCGGCACAAATCTTGACTGCTGTGCGAGCGCCTGGAATTCGGCTGACGTCGGATGTGTAATAGCGTGCTTCATTGCAGATCAAGAATACGAACAGATTGGTTGATGCGTTCCAGAATCGGGCGTGTAAATTCGAGTTCGTGATCGGTGCCCTGCCACCACGCCAGCAGCGTCATTTGGGATGAACGGACACTGCAGAAGGCGGCTGAGTTCAGTAGCTCAAAGCAAGTAAATTCGACTTCGCGGCAAAAAGCCGGCATATCGGCCAGCACACCACCGGATTCTGTAATTTCAGGATCGTCGTATTCTTCTTTGAAGGCTTCCACACAGGAATTGACAACCTCATCGGGCCGGGGACAATTTCGCAGAATTCGCAATGCCCAGAAGCACGAGTTGTCGGCCGCAACTGTGATCAGAACATCGGCATCATCGAGTTCTTCAGTAAGCTCCCATGATCCAGGATACTCAAACGTAACGCCGTGCCCTTCATACGGGACAAGGCACGCCGCAACATCAAACGACATGACCGATATACTTATTTTAGATTTTTGAATTTTGAATTGAGATTGTTGATTTCAAATCTGAAATCTGAAATCGGAAATCTCAAATCGTCAATGTGACAACGGCATTCGACTAACCACGAAATGTTGTCGCTCGCGACATCTGCATCTCGTACACAAGCTGCATGATGTTGAATGCTGTCAACTCACACATCAGTTTTGTGACCTTCGCATGCGTCTTGTCGTCCAGATCTGGTTCAACATCCCGCATCAGATCGACAAGCCGAGCTTCCTGGTCACTGATCTCGCTTTCAGAAATCACTCCGTCCGAAAATGCCTGCATGAAGTTCGCCATTTTTTTTGCATAGTCATCAATCAGCGGCTCATTCGTGTTTGGATCAACCCAGCTCTTACGTGTCATCTGTAAGTCTTTCTTTCAGAAAGTGTCTATTGTAAGTCTCGATGTGAACAGCGTCTCCGCCGTCCGGCGTCCGCGTTCGGTCGCGTATGGTAGCCTGGTTTTACCAGCTTCGCGCGGCTACAGGCACGCTTTTCCTGCCTTGTCGGCCAGATTTGCCTGCTGTGGATTCTGCTTGATTTGGGCAGAGCGGTTTCTCACGATGTGGACAGATTCCTCTGGGTTTTGGCAATA
>JBDNFT010000669.1:0-3203 GCA_041689695.1 Planctomycetaceae bacterium
GATCCATGTAGTTTCACCGCCAGCCATTGAAACAACACCCAGCCGCACAGTTGGATTTGCATCGCCAGCCTTTGGATACGATTCTGTTTCGAATATCTGCTCAACGGTCGTATGAGCGGCGATCTGAAACGTCGGCACATCCGTATCGTTGAATTGCTGATACGCCAACTTCGTTCCATCGGGACTCCAACGATACGCGTGCCAATTGCGACTATAGACTTCTTCGAAATACACCCAATCCGCTTTGGCATTCCGTACGGCACCTCCGGCATCGTGAGTCAATTGGCGGACCACTTTTGCTTCAAAATCCGCGACCCACAATTCATTCTTACGAACAAATGCCAAGCCAGAACCTGTTGGACTTAGAGTCGTCAGTTCCACATCGGCCGGCACACCTTCCACGACGGCGATCGCAGTACCGTCCAGGCGACTGCGAATCAAACGCTCGCCAATACGAAACACGACGATGCCCTGTGACGGCAGAGATTCAATCCATGCTCCCTTTGATAAACGATCGGCGTCAGACTCTTTGATGTCTGGCACTTGCAACAGACCTTGCTTCAATACTTCAACGTCGTACCATGGGCTCGTGTCGCCGGTCTTCGCAGCGACTTTTACCCAGCCACTGTTTTCGCGCAAAATATAGAATTCGTCGTCTAACCATGTGATCCGCGTCGGTGAAAAACCTCCGATTGAGATTTTCTTGTTACCGTAGACGTGGTCATACGTAATCAGCTCCCGCGTTACGGCAGCAACCGGCTTCGCTGTTTCGTGCGTCGTCTCAGGCTGCGTTGCTGCCGTGCGACTCTGGGCTGCAGCCATCGGAGCCGAAGCGAGCATTGCCAGGATAGCCGCTAACTCGCACAACAGAAATGAATGATCACCGGAATTTTGGTTACTCATTTTGCGGCAAGCGAGCACTTGAAACATTTGGAAACGCACCGGTACACGCACGCATGAATTCAACAAGATCCACGGATTCCTGAGGCTTCAGGTTCAGCGGCACGATCTTGTCGCTGAGCCATGGATTCTTGATACCGCCCTTGTTGTAGTGTTCCACAACCTCTTCCAGCGTTGCCATGCTACCATCGTGCATGTACGGAGCAGACAATGCGACGTTGCGAGTTGTCGGAGTTTTAAAAGCACCCTTATCCTTTTCGACCTTGGTTTCAGTGAACCGGCCAAGGTCTGGTTCTTTCGCCAACATGCCGACACCCAAATTGTGATACTGCTCATCTGCAAAGTTGGCACCAACATGGCAGGCAGTACAGCCGACTCGCTTGCTGAAAAATAGTTCCTGACCACGCAGAGCACTTTCAGACATCGGGTTGGTTTCAACAGCTTTCTGCAGTTGCTCGTATTCGGCATAGATTTCCGGCGAATCTGTTTTGAGATCGTCCAGGTCTTCTTTTTCCAGCGTCGCAAAACGCTTGTAGGATTCGTTGTAGTCGTAAGGCGAAGGTTGAGTTACCAAGGTTCGTTCGAAGGCTGCGATGGCCTTGCCGATGTTGTCGATCGTTACGCCGGAATCTGGAAAGACCTTTTGAAACTGCATAACATAGCCATCGATCTTATTCAATGTCGCCACTGCCACTTCGTGAGTATTTGCCATTTCAATAGGGTTTTGCATCGGCCCGACAGCCTGATCTTCCAATGAGGCCGCTCGACCGTCCCAGAACTGTGCATCGCTGAGAATGCGGTTGAAGCTGACGGGTGAATTCCTTCCGCCCTTTTGACCTCGAACACCAACGCCCGTCGGCGTGTGTCGTGAAAATCCTTCCTGAGGATGATGGCAGGATGCACAACTGATGGTGTTATCTGACGAAAGGCGAGTGTCGAAATAAAGCTGCCGCCCCAGTTCAATTTTCGCCAGGGTCATTGGGTTTTTTTCGAGCCCCTTCATTTGGCTTTCACCCAAATTCAGGCCAAGCGGAAGTTTCACTGTCAGAGTCTTGTGATTTTCAGGCATCGACAACCATGTTTTGATCTGTTCGTTGGTCAACGGCCCGATTCCCGGAATTTCCGGAACCTTCAGCTCTTTGCCAAGATCCAAAACCGCGTCCTGCGCGGAGCTTGTACCGGCCGTTGCCGTCATCACGAAAAGTGCCATCAAAGCACCGGTCAGCGAACATTTTTTCAGCATTTTTTTACTCACAATTTCTGAATCGTTGAACATTGCTACTTTTGACGAGTACTCGAAGTATTGTAGGCGAATTTTCGAATTCTTCCAGGCGTAGTTAATTGCTCGATCTCTACGTCGCGCGGTCGGGAGTGATGCCTTCAAAGGCAATCGTTCGCATGAGCCGAACGCGCTAGCGTCGGGCCTTTCGCAGTAGCACGCCGTTCGTGCCGCAGCCCGAGGCTAGCGCCTGCGGCTCACACTATGACCAGATGGCCGCGCGAATGAATCGCAGCCCATTCGCGCGGAACTTGCGGTTTCTATATTTCGAGCTGCGCGGCACTGCGGAGAAGGCTAGCTTTTCTGGCACTCTTCAATTATCGGGCGACCGTCACGCTTCGATATATTCGGCGACCGATGATGGTTCCGGGATAGCGAGGCCATCCTCACGCATCCCATCCAGGTGCATGCGTATTGCGTCTCGCATTCGATCTTCGACTTCCGCTTGAGATGATCCCGTTGCAACGCAACCGGGAAGGTCAGGTGAGAACGCGGATAGATTGTTTGGCGTTTTCTCGATGACGATGAGGTATTTGGTTTGCATAGTTTAATCCTTAAGTCCGGCTTGCCGCAGTATACTGTTGAGAGTACCGGGAGCAACATCATCTTTGGGATGGCCTGCGATGGTAACGCGACCGGGCTTCGTTGGATGTTTGTGTTGTCGATGACTGCCCTTTTGAGCCACCATGACCCAACCATCGTCCTCAATTATATGCTGAATTTCGCGAACAGTCACGGAATACCAATTCTTAGGCCGCACAACGGAAGTTTTTTACTACACAGCCCCAAATGAAGCGGTTGAGTTTGAACTACAGCAAATTGTACTCATGCCAGTCCGCGTTGCCAAACAAGGCAGGTGATCGCGCAGCGGCCTTGTGTAGACGCCTGATTTTTAATTGTTGGGCGACTTCTACACGCTGGATGCGGTACATTCGATGATTGGCATTTTTGACCTCAGTGTAGAGCGGAACGCCGCATTTACAGTGTTCAGTGAATGGCCGAACGGTATTGGTTTGGGTGGAGC
>JBDNFT010000670.1:0-2467 GCA_041689695.1 Planctomycetaceae bacterium
TGACGCTCCGCTGACTGGCTTCCTGGGAGACGCTGAAAACCCGGCGCATACGGAATGGAGCGAAGAGACTTCTCACTTCAAAGGTAAGTACATTAACGGCACGGCGACGTTGCGATTTATTCGCAATGCGGTATCGGACCTGTGTCAAATGTTGGCGGAAGCGGCGGACGATGATGATCCCGAATTGCTGCTGGATGTGTTTTCTGTGGGGACCGGTCACGAGCAACAGGGTCTGCCGGTAGAATTTTCGTCGATGACCAGTAAGCAAACTGCTGCTTCAACTGACCGTTTGAAACTTCTGAACGCTAAGCCTCGCAAACGCAAGACGTTTCGACTTTCGAGTCGCCAGGGCGGATTTCGCATCGGCAGTCGCAAGGACATGGTTGATCCACGTCAGCCGATAGAAGTGCATATTGCGTACGACCGACGCGGCGGCAGTCCGCTGAAGAAATATTCCACAACGGATTTCCGACTGAATGAAAACCCGATCTGCATCGAAGCGAAGAACGCCATCATTGAGATTCGCGATCCGAATCACATGATAATTTTTCCGCTGGGTGACGAATTCAGCGTGGTTGTCACCGGCTTCGACGTCAACCGTGACTTGTTTGTGCAGGCAAAGAACAGCCAGGAGATCAACAAAACCATGAAGCCCGCCGCAAGGCCCCGGCTTCGCATCGCGCATGCTTGAGCAACAATGCACAAGTTGTAACGTACGTGGTCAGAAATGATGCTTCCACTTATCTTGCACTGCCCAGCGGACGAATGTCAAATGGAAGATCGGACGTTGCTGTTTGCAGGCTGAGTTGATCGCTAACACGAAGACGCAGGATGTACCGGCCGGGTGAAAGCGACGGAATCGTCAGTTCATAGCTTTGGAAATAGTCGGTGCGTTCGGCGGCGCAGCGGTCTTCAATTTCCGGCAGCCGAATTGTTCGCGATGCCATCGGTTCTGTTTCTCCGTCACGGATGAAGTCGATCCACGCGGCAAATTCAGATCGATACTGGCCATCGTCCGTCAATTCGGATTTGTAGTTTTCAATTTCCGCATACAGCAACAGCGGTTGTCCTGCATTGAAGTCAGAAGCAGGGAGGACATTGCAGCTCCCGAATCCTTCAATCCGATTGCAGAAGTTCATGCGGCGAATCTGCATCCTGGACAACGGTTGAAGCTGTCGTGATGCGGCGCGGACATAGTCCAGTGTCTCCGTCAACTGCTCAGTCCGATCGGCCGTATCACTGTTGCCTCGATACGCTTCCATCGCCAGCATCATGGACTGCCAGAATTCCTGTTCTTTCTCCGGCAGCGATTCAATCGCGCGCATGGATTCGGCCGACCGGCCCGCAATCAAATACAACAATCGCAGGTCCTTCTGATGCTGTCGCCATGCGACTTCGTTTTGCGGTTTCCCGTTCGCTTGTCGCGGCCATTCTGTCAGCTCTTGTTCGACCTTTGCAATCAATGGTTCAAACAACAGTGCCTTGTCATCAGCATCGGCTGTGGCATCAGGCCCGGTGGCCGCCACCGCCGATGCTTCCAGATTTGAAGGCACAGGCGATGTGGCTCCCAGTGAAGAATCAACCACTTCCGGCTCACGCTCTCGCATCAAGCCGAATGGATCTGTCCAGCGACGATTGGCTTTGCGATTCCGTTCCAAAGCGGCCTCATCGCGGCGTGCTGTATGAGGTGAATACAGACCTCGCAGGCGGTCAAGTACCGTTTGTTCTTTCGGGATCGAATCATTGCGATCAACAACAGATGTCGCATCTGCCGCCGCTTCGGGGGCAACGCTGTTAGTTGTCTCACCCTGCAATGCCTGAGCGACAGCGTCCTGGACGAGTCCATCCTGGGAGTCGAGCGGCGCAGATGGATCGAGACGTTCCGCGTTGTTCGATGGTTCCCGTGTGGAATTTTGAAGACCATCGGACTTCCATGCTTCGGTGGTCGCGGGCAGATTAATTTGCCGCACCGTGTTGGCTGCAGGAGTGCCAAATTCTGCGATGCTGGTGTTTGGTGCGGGCTGCCATCCTGCGGCGCCGAATACCATTCCGTCCTGCACCACGGGAGTTTGCATCGGGATGGGCTCGGCGTTCCCCGCCACGTTGAAGTTTTGATTCTCTACCGACGGCGCGATGGATTCGATTCGTTCTGTCGAATGAGTTTCGATCTTGTCACGAATCGGGATTGGCCTACCAAGTTTCGCTCGACGCTGCACAAATGCGTGACCAGTCGCAAATACCGGAACAACACCGTTGCCGTTCGTTGACACAGAAGAATTTATCCCGGATGAATCATTTGAAGCGCGAAGCGGGCTGTAGTCCGCCGTCACTGCTGAAGTTTTACGTGCAGCGGCTTCGGCTTCGGAAAAATTCTGCGAGCGAATGGTTGATGGTTCGTCGCGCCACGAATCCGCATTTGAAAGCAGTTGATCGCTCAGTCCCATAGACGCGCAGCCCGACATCACCA
>JBDNFT010000671.1:0-4213 GCA_041689695.1 Planctomycetaceae bacterium
CGCCGATTGGCAAACCCCAAGGTGGCGGCTTCGGCCCGACCGTGCAACTTGCCGATGGCACGCTCGTCACGTCGTATTCGTACCGAGGCGCCGATGACAAAACGCATCTCGAAGTCATGCGGTGGAAGCCGCCGGCGAAATGACAGGGGCGATCGCTGGACACTGGAAGGCACAGAATCCCATCAACGAGCGTCGATGCGTTGGTTGAAATGCGCTAGAATATGGGTTGAATTTGTAAGGACGACAAGAAAGTAGCGGAGCCCACGCTTGATGCAGTTCCATAGACCAGGCCATGAGCCTTTGACACGGCGCACGATGTTGCAAGCGGGCACGATTAGTCTCCTGGGGTTGGGGCTGAACCATGTGACCGCGTTGCGCGAGGCAGACGCCAGTCCCGAACAGCCGCCAAGCGCGGGACGGGCGAAGTCGGTCATCTTTGTCTTTCTGTCCGGCGGGTTAACGCAGCATGACAGTTTCGATCCTAAGCCGGAAGCGCCGGTCGGAATTCGCGGTCTGTTCTCTCCCATCGCCACGCGCTCGCCCGGCGTGCAGATTTGCGAACATCTGCCGCTGCTTGCCGCGCGCAGCCAGAAGTGGAGCGTGATTCGCTCGCTGACGACGCCGTACAACAAGCACTCACAAGGGCACACGTCCATTCTCACAGGACGCACGCCGATGCCCGTGGGTTACGATCCCAGCAAGCCGCAATCGAGCGACTGGCCATCGATCGCGTCGGTGGTCGGAGTTGCCCTGCCGCAGCGCAATAACAATCTGCCGCCGGCGATCGTGTTGCCGGAGCGATTGATCCACAACACGGGTCAAGTGCTGCCGGGACAGTTCGGCGGACAGATGGAAAGCCGCCGCGATCCGTGGTTTGTCGAAGCCTCGCCGTACAATCCCAAGTCCTACGGAGCCTTATCCGGACTACGAGTTTCATTTTGTCCGTGGACCCGATCACAGGGGATCTGTACTATCCGTGTTCATTGCGGGCGGCGGCCTTCCCGGCGGAGTGGTCGTTGGTGCTTCGGACGACGATGGGGCCTACCCCGTGAAGTCACCGCAACGTCCGGAGAATCTCGCAGCGACGATCTACCATTCGCTCGGCATCTTGGCCACCGCCGTGTGGAAAGACGAATTGGATCGCCCGCATCACATTTATTCCGGTGAACCGATCCGCGAACTGGCGTAGCGGCTGGAGATTTAAATTTGTCGAATGACGCTGTGCAAATGAGGAAGCAAGACGCAACAACGACCGATCGCATCAATCGTCGCGGAGTGCTGCGTGCGGGAGTGTTAGGGACTGGCGCGCTGAGTCTCTCGCAATTGCTCCAGTTGCGGGCCGCGTCGAACCGGGTCGAACCGCGCAAGACATCTGTCATCTTTCTGTTCCTGCACGGCGGCCCCAGTCAGTTGGAAACCTACGACCTGAAGCCATTGGCCAGCTCCGAGGTTCGTGGTCCGTGCCTGCCGATTCCGACCTGCGTGCCGGGTCTGGACCTCTGTGAATTGTTACCGTTGCACGCCAGGGCTGCACATCGTTTCTCGATCATTCGTTCGTGTACGCACGGAGAAGGAGGACACTTCGAGGCGCATGGCCGGTTCATGTCGGGAAACGGAGGACTGAAGCCCGGTACGTTCGAATCCACCCACCCACAGATGGGAGCGATTATTGGGCGTGCGTTGAAGTCGCGAGTCTGCGGACTGCCAGCCGCTGTGGGGATGGGACTTGTGATCTACAACAGCGCCTTTGGAGAGTATCTTCCGGGAATCGGCCAGGGGTACTGGGGCGGCCAATGGCGACCGCCGATCGTCACGAAGACCGGCCTGCCGAACTCGACACTGACGATCGACGGGGCGCGCCTTCACGACCGCACCGGCTTGCTGAATCAGCTGGACCAGTTGCGTCGCGAAGTTGATCAGAGCGGCGCGATGGACTCACTGGACGAGTTCAACCGCACGGCGATCGAGATCCTGACGTCCGACAAAGCCCGTCAGGCGTTCGACCTCTCGCAGGAAGATCCGCGACTGGTCGCCCAATACGGCGACGAATGGGGCCAGAATGCGCTTGTGGCGAGACGACTCGTCGAGGCAGGAGTGAGTTTCGTCACCATCAGCGTTCCCGGCGGAGTGAAGGCGATGGACGCTCCCGGCTGGGATGACCACGCGATCAATATCGACCTCCCGACGATCATGCGGCATCGCCTCCCCGTCTACGACCAGGTGGTGACCACGCTGATCAACGACATTTACGACCGTGGCCTCGATCAGGACGTGTTGGTCATTGCCGCCGGTGAATTTGGGCGCACTCCGAAAGGAACCCTGCAACCCAGTACCGCGACCGGGAAACTGCAATGGGGCCGCGATCACTGGCCCGGTGCGCAGTCGATTTTGATCGCGGGCGGGGGCTTTCGCATGGGACAGGTGATCGGGGCGACCGACTCCCAGGCAGCCTACCCGATCGAACGTCCGCTCGACCCTCAAGACCTGATGGCCACGATGTATCGCCACTTGGGAATCGACCTGGCGACCCATTTTCCAGACGCCAGCGGACGCCCCGTCGCCATTACGACAGGCACACCGATCAGGGAGCTATTCTAGTGAACCATCTGCAACGCAGACAATTTCTGATCGCTTCCAGTGGCGGTTTTGCGGGGCTCGCATTTGGTCAGCCGGTTCACGATGTGCACGGTGAGAATTCAATACTCGGCAATTCGACAGCGAAGTCAACGATCCTGTTTTTTCTCAGCGGCCGAATGGTTGCATGCCTATTGATGATCATGTCAACGGTCGTGATCGCCGCTGAACCTGATATGTCGCCTCCATCATTTGAGAAGGACATCCTGCCGATTCTGGCGGCGCGCTGCCATGAATGTCATGGTACTGAGGTTCAGGAAGCGAAGCTTGATCTGCGCACACTGTCGAGCATTTTTCAGGGAGGCGAGAGTGGTTCGTCGGTCGTTCCGGGCGATCCGGATGGTAGCCTGCTGGTTGATCTCGTCGCACGCGGACAGATGCCGCCAGTTGACGGCGAGAAGCTGACGGCCACGGAACTGGCCACACTCCAGCAGTGGGTCAAAGCCGGCACTCCCGCGGAAGAGAAGATCGTTGTTCTCCCGCCGCATACGCAGGTGACAGACTCGGACCGAAAATTCTGGGCCTTTCAGCCGCCGCACAAGACGGAAGTACCACAGGTTCAACATGTGGACCGTGTTCGCAATCCCATCGACGCCTTTCTACTGGCGAAATTGGAAGGGAAAGGCCTGACGTATTCCGCCGACATCGACCGCGCCACGCTCATCCGCCGCGCGTACTTCGATTTGATCGGCCTGCCTCCCGAACCGGCGGCGGTGCAGGCGTTCCTAGATGATTCCAGATCGAATGCCTATGAACTGCTGATTGACGAATTGCTGAAGTCGCCACACTACGGCGAGCGATGGGGACGGCACTGGCTCGATGCCGCAGGTTATGTCGACAACCGCCTCTTTGACGGCGACTTGTCCACGATCTATCCCAACGAAGGGATCTGGCGATATCGCGATTACGTGATCCAGGCCTTTAACGACGACAAGCCTTACGACCGATTCCTCACCGAGCAACTGGCGGGGGACGAGTTGGTTGATTGGCGTCGGGCCGAGAAGTTTACGCCAGAAACGCTGTCGCTGTTGTCAGCAACCGGTTATCTGCGCTGCGTCGAAGACCATACCAGCGAACCGCAATACGGAATCGATAAACGCTATGAAGTGGTCAACCAAGTGATTGACCTGTTTTCCACGTCAGTGCTCGGACTCACCATGGAGTGTTGCCGCTGCCACAACCACAAGTACGACCCGATTCCGCAACGTGATTACTATCGCCTGATGGCCTGCTTTGAACCGGCGTTCAACGTTCACGATTGGAAACGACCGCAAGAGCGATTCCTGGCCGATGTGTCTCTGCCGGAACGAGCGGCGATCGATGCGCACAATGCCAACCTCGACAAGCATGTCGCGGAACTTCAGCCGCAACTCAAAGCGGCCGAGGAGGCCAAAGAGGAAGCTCGGATCGCCGAGTTGAAAAATCAGATCGGCACGCTGCAAGGTCAGCGGAAGTCGTACGGCAAAGTTCAGGCCTTATGGGATGTCGGCCCTCCGCCGTCATCTCGTGTTCATCGCCGTGGCAACGTGCATGCTCCGGGAGTTTTGGTTCAGGCCGGATTTCCTGAGATCCTGCAGCC
>JBDNFT010000672.1:0-3461 GCA_041689695.1 Planctomycetaceae bacterium
GAACCGAAGCCGACGCGACCTTCGCCAAATGTTTTGTCAGTGGCTGTCATCGCCGGTGTCTGCATGTCATCGAAATAGAGCGCAGCATCTCCGCTTTCGATGTTGCGAGTCACACGAACATTGTGCCATTCGTCAGTCCACGGCGTACCGGCTGTCGTCTTTGTCGAAATTTTCGTGCGAGGTTTCTCGTTCACGATGAAAATCTGGTTCGCATGATCGTCAGTCGCTTTGCCCATGTGGACGTAATAAAGATGACTGTCGTCCTGATATCCGAAGAACAGACACAGATCGCGATGGTTGTAGTCGGGAATCGTGGACTGCACGCGGATATCCATCGTAAACGTGCCAACTTTCAGATCTCGAATCAGATTGCGATTAAAAGGCGACCGAAACGGCGGATCGAACTTGCTGTCTTTGCGAATCAGCGACGCAAAATGGTTGCCGTCTTTTTCGCCCAGTTTCCATGCGGTGGCGTCGGTAGGTTCGTAGCGGTCCATCTTTTCGTCTTCAAAGTCGTGCTGATAGATCAGCTTCATTCCGTCAGGTTTCTGGATGTCGTCCGCGATCGTGGTCGCGAAACACGCGACGAGGCAAATCATGGCATTGAAGAAGTATCGGTGGGGCATAAGACGAACTTTCGTGGGTATTTAGCTACCGTTTGACAGCAGGCGGAACATAACTGTCCGGTTTGTCGCAGCCAGCCTCACGGCGGAGCGTGAGGAGTACATTGGGTTGTGTCAGGCCGTGAACATGCGAAACTCTAACCGGAATCATCTTCAGTTTCATTCCTTTCGCGTACATCATCAGGCACTGTTTCAAATTTTCATGAGCATTGAATACCAACTTGAACCAGAATTGTCTGCCGCTGAGTTTATCAGTGTCCTGCAGCGATCGGCGCTGGCAGAACGTCGCCCGGTGGATGATGGCGATCGTATAAAATTGATGCTCCGCAATGCAGACTTGATCGTGACGGCTCGATCGGACGGACAGTTGGTTGGCGTGAGTCGTGCGATTACAGATTTTTGTTATTGCACATATCTCTCGGATCTGGCGGTCGATGTCGAATTTCAGAAGCTGGGCATCGGCCGGGAACTCATTGCAAAAACGCACGCCGCCGGTGGTCGCGCCACGCGTCTGATCCTGCTGGCCGCACCCAATTCTCGGTCGTATTACCCACACATTGGCATGTTGCCGCATGATTCATGCTGGATGCTGGCCCCAGAATGACGTTGAATCCAGGTCAGCCCCATCGGCCTCCCGGCAAGCGTCAGCCAAGTCCGTGCTGACGCAACGAAAACAGTCTCCCCCGATCTCGGGGGCAATGGCGTGGACTTAAGGCGTAGCGGAAGTCGCCAAGACTTTCGGCACCCCGTGTTTGCAGGGAAAACCGAAACTCTTGGCGAGTTCCGCTACAAGAAAACATCCTAAGTCCACGCCATTGGATCTCGGGGGAGAAGGGACTTGCGAACGTTCGCCGGTGGGTTGGACACATTCGGCAGAAACGTTCAGTCCTGTGGCAGATTCCGCCGGTGTCGTGCAAGTCAAACTGGCGGCTGTTTGCAGGCGGCAGTGAATTGAATGCATTTCCTGCCGAACGAAATGGTGAACTGGAAAATCGCAGAAACTCAAGTGCCACCATTGAGCGAAGAACATTGACGCCGGAAATCCCGACGTAGTATTGTTTCGAGTGTGACGTTGTTCTGTAGCTGTGAAGCAAACAGACAGATTTCATAAATCGATGTCCGGATCATCCCTCCGTGACATCGACGACAATCGCGGTTCCGAGGACGTTGGTCTTTCCAATCAGACTAACGGACTTTGGGTTGTCCACCCGCCGCGACCAGGAATTCTGTCTGAATGATCAATGCTGCTGTGACAACGATGTGCGTTTACAACTCCGGTTGATCTCCCCCGATCATGGAGTCGTCGCACTTTTTTGATTTGAAATGGTCCCTGCCAGTACAAAACATCTGGCCTCACGTTGCTAGGTCTTAATGACCATGGCCACGCGAGGCCGGATGTTCCTTTCAGTTTTCTGCTCATTGCCAATCCTGTCTATTTGAGCAACCTCGCACTCGTCGAGCGTGATGTTGTTCCATGTTTCAATTCCCGTTTTCTTCAAACTCAGTCTGCTTTGCAGTGCGTTTCACCACTTTCCGGTGGTGTAGTTTTGCCTGCGCGGCGGTATCGTGACAATCCGGCGTATTGCGTACGGCACAACAGGTGGCGAGGCGCAAAAACGACGGTTCGTTATGGCGACGGAGCTGCCTCATGTCATTGCCACTGCTGAACTCTGACCGCAATCAGAGACCCACTCACATGCGCTACACCAGCTTCCGCCGGGGTCAATCTGCTGTCAGAATCAATCTGGTTCTGTCCGTCGTGTGTCTGTTGTCATCGACATTGCTCTGCGGCTGCGCAGCAGGGCTGATGAGCATGCCTGGTGCGGGAATGCTGGCAGATCGATTTGGCAGCGACAAAGAACCAAAAGACACAGACGAAAAAGATAAGAAAAAATCATCGAAATCAAAACTTGACGATGAAGACGACAACGACTTTGGCACCAGTATCAAAACGCCGCTGTTGTCGGAATACATGAGCGTTCAAGGCAATACGATCATTACGTTACGCGGTGTCGGACTCGTTGTCGGTCTGAACGGTTCGGGTGGCGATCCGTCGCCATCGGCCTACCGCACGCAGTTGCAAAACGAAATGTCTCGGCGAAATGTTCCTGACGGAAAACGTATTCTTGCATCACAGGATACAGCACTGGTCATCGTCACCGCCTACTTGCCTGCCATGGTGCGAAAGGGTCAGCACTTTGACGTCCGTGTCGCGATCCCGCCGCAGGCGAAGGCCACAAGTCTCAAAGGCGGCTACCTGTTGGAAACTCGACTTTTCGAAGAACAAAATGTCGAAGGCCGCGGTGCCTTGAAGGGTCATGAATACGCAGTTGCTGGCGGAGCCATCCTGACAAACCTGGGCGTTAAAGGTTCACCGGAAGAACGACAGGGCGAACTCATGTACGGCACGATTCCAGGCGGTGCAGTGTCAAAGACAGAACGCGACCTGAGTATTGTACTGCGTCGAGAAAAGAAGGGCTTTCGAAACAGCAAACGCATTGCCGATGCGGTTTCAGAACGTTTTAATCGCTACAATAATTTCGGCCAGAAGATCCCATGCGCTATTGCCAAACAGGACGATCTCATCAGCCTGAAAGTGCATCCCCAATACATCAATAACTTTCCACGTTATCAAGCCGTCATTCGCAGCATCGCCTTCAATGAATCTGACGTCGCTCGGCGAATTCGAGTCGAACGACTGGCACGCGACATCATGGATCCCGACAAGGCTCAGACAGCAGCCTTGCAACTGGAAGCAATCGGCGACAACGGCATTCCGTTTCTCAAGGATGCCCTGGAATCAACAGACTTCGAAGTGAAGTTCCAGGCAGCTCAGGC
>JBDNFT010000673.1:0-2309 GCA_041689695.1 Planctomycetaceae bacterium
CTGCATCAAGGTTGATCGCGAAGAACGTCCTGACGTTGATGACGTCTATATGACCAGTCTGATTGTTTATCAGCAGGCGACCGGTGCTGGTGGCGGCGGCGGCTGGCCACTGTCCATGTTTCTGACTCCAGATGGAGATCCGATTGCTGGCGCGACATATTTGCCGCCAGAAGATTCTCCGGATGGCCGAACCGGATTCCTGACAGTTGCCAATCGTATTACCGACGTTTGGACAAACAAGAAAGAATCTGTTTCAGGTTCGGCAGCGATGATTGCGCGCGAAGTCCGTCGATTGTCCGGCCCGTTGGTTCTGGCTGAACCGCAGGAGCTCACGCGCAAATTGCTGGAGTCCGTCGTGACTGGTATCGAGGAACGTGTTGACCCGGTCTTTGGCGGCGTTGATTTTAATGAACGTCGTCCCGATGGACCACGTTTTCCCAACGTACCTCGACTTCAGTTTCTGCTCAACATGCATGCCGAAAGTCCGCGACCCGAGTTGCTGAAGATCGTTAACGATTCACTGACAGCGATGGCGAAAGGTGGCATTCGCGATCATCTGGGTGGAGGGTTTCATCGCTACAGCACCGATCGCCGCTGGAATGTGCCTCATTTTGAAAAGATGCTTTACGATCAGGCGCAGTTGCTGGAAGTTTATGCTCAGGCCGTGCGACTGGAAGACAACACCTTGTATCGCCAGGTGATTGATGAACTCGTCGTCTTCCTTGAGCGTGAAATGACATTGCCCGGCGGCGGTTTTTGCTCCGCGCTGGATGCGGAAACAAATGCCATTGAAGGCGAATCTTACGTCTGGACGGAAGCTCAGATTCGCGAGACTCTGCCAGCTGAAGATGCGGAACTGTTCATGACGGCCTATGGATTTCATGAACCGCAATCGTTTGAACATGGGCGAGTTCTGTACTTGCCGTTCACTGTGACGGAACTGGCAGCGAAGCAATCAACCGACGCGGCTGCAATTGAAGCTCGATTAGTGGAGATGCGAAATCGGCTGCTTCAGGTTCGGATGAAACGCCCTAGCCCTTTTCTGGACGACAAAGTGCTGACGGAATGGAATGCTCTGATGATTCAGGCACTCGCGACCAGTGGACAATTGCCGGGCCGCGAGCATGATCTACAACTGGCGACCAAAGCTGCAGATTTTCTGCTGTCGCATTTGCGAGATTCAGAGGGCCACTTACTGCGTTCATGGCGAAACAACACTCCGGGACCTCGCGGCTATCTTGACGACTACGCCTGTTTGGTTTCTGCACTGCGAACTCTGCACACAGCAACCAACGAGCCGCGATGGCTGGCGGCTGCGACTGAGCTCACCAAAATGCAAATAGCATTGTTCTACGACGAACCCCAATCAACTTTCTTTTTCACGTCGCACGATCATGAAAAACTATTCGCTCGAACAAGTTCGCCATACGATTCTGTTTCTCCGTCAGGCAACAGCAATACCGTTCGCAACCTGCTGGCTCTGCGTGATCAAAGTCCTGAATTTCGAGGTATCGCGGAATCCACGCTCAAGCGCTTCAGCGGTACGATCGACGCTTCAGCGGTTTCATGTGCCGGGCTTGGAATGGCCTTGCAGGATCTGCTGAAACTGCAAACTACACCACAGGTGAAAGCCACAAGGCAGCAGAATTCGACAAGTACCAAATCAATGCAGACTGCGACTGCTGCGGTGTCGAACAAGCTCGCTGCTGCACAACATGGGCGTCCGATCTTCACTGCGGCCTTCGGCGAGGACGTTGAGTCCACTGAACAGGTTGCCAAAGACTCGGAATCAGAGGCCGGTGAACATTCCGTCTTCAAACCTGTGCTGCCTGATCCCGCCAAACCGGCCCCGTTCAAGCAGGATCAGGAAAGCCGTGTGAAGGTCAAGATTTATCCTTATTTCGACAAGCTGGAGCGTGGAGGAAAATGTCCTGTTGCGATTGAGCTCACAATTGCAGAAGGTTGGCACATCAACGCAAATCCGGCGCATCCTGAATTCGCGATTCCAACGGAAGTCAAAATTACCAGCGAGCAAAAGATCAAGATGACGAAAGTCAAATATCCAAAGCACGAAGAGCTGGAAGTCGAAGGCCAGGAGGAAACAACCCATGTGTACGGTCACCGTGTCATCATCTACGCCATGTTGGAGATCGCTGCTGATGAGACTGCCGAAGAGGCTGAGCTGACAGTTGAAGTGAAAGTACAGGCCTGCAATTCAAAAACCTGCGAGCCGCCAGAAACTAAGAAACTTGTCGGAAAGCGTCCGCTTGCAAATCCTGGAGATGAAATCAAACGCCTCCACGAATCCA
>JBDNFT010000674.1:0-6528 GCA_041689695.1 Planctomycetaceae bacterium
AACCGGCTTTGAGATTGATGAATCGCCGGCATTGCATCAGGGCTGGATTGAAGCAATCGCGTTCATTATTCAAAAGCCACATGAACTGAAGAGCAAATGACACAAGGCAGAACAATTCGAATTTACCTCGTCGATGGTGAGCCGACTGGAATTCTGACGGCGGAGATCATCAACTGGACTGGGAAAGTGCATCATGGAAATCATTGATTCAATCTGCATAGAGCATCACGGCCACCAACGCTGCATCAACCTAGCTGTTGGTGATTTGGCGAACTTGCCGCCTGAACATGCCGTCGATGCCATCATCGTCTCGGCATTTCCTGATGACTATGAACCTACGCCCCGGTCACTTATCTGTGCCCTCGAACGACGGGGAATCTCTGTGACTGAGTTGGCTCAGCGGAAAGCCGTAGACCTGCGACAGTTCTCATCCTGCTGGCTGTCTGAAGTGATCGATCAACCCGATGCTGGCTTTCGCCGGATCTTGTGCTTTGAACCTGCGTATCGCGGTAACGCGACAGAAGTTGTGGGCGACATTTTCCGATCGATCATTCCGTTTACCACGGGCCAGCCACCAATCCATTCCATCGCCATGCCCCTCGTAGCCGCTGGCGATCAGGGTGAAGATCCTGATGCCATGCTGACAGCCCTCGTGGACGCCGCAGGTCACTGGCTGAGCACCGGCATGCCGCTGGATCACATCAACATCGTGCTGCCTTCCACAACCGACATCGAATTGCGTAAGCAGACGTTTGCCCGCGTTAAGGCTGCCCTGACTCTTCCACAGTCGCACGCGGATTTCAAATTCGACGCATTTGTCAGTTATTCCTGGGACAACAAAGCGGCAGTTGATCAATTGGTGAACTGCTTTCAGTCCAGTCGACCCAATCTGCGACTATTCGTCGACCGACTTGAGCTCCACCCTGGCGCGGCATGGCAGCAGCACATCTTCGAATCACTGGACCACTCACGCAAAATCATCTGCATGTATTCGCCCAGTTATCTGAAGTCGCGAATCTGCCAGGAAGAATTCAACATGGCTCTGCTTCGCCATCGGGAATCGAAAGATGGAGTCCTGTTGCCCGTGTTTTTGCAAACCGCCCAACTACCAACATACATGCGAATGACCCAATACCACGACGCTCGCGAAGGAGATCTGGACAAGATCACTCAGACAGCGGAAGAACTCCTGTCGCACATTTAGCGATTACCACCGAGACCGAGAAACAACAAAACATGACATCCTCATTCACATGGCTGGACTATTCCGAATACGAGCGTCGCAAGATGCTGGACGTGATCGACCTGTTCGGTGAAAAGACCACGCGAGACGAACTTGGAATCGGTGGCGTTCGCGATGCGTTTGCAGATCTGCTGTTTCCCGGAACCAGCACCATCCAAACAGCGGCGAAGTACTTTTTGTTCGTGCCGTGGATTTACCAGACTCGGGAGAAACGCAGGACACCTTCGGCCACGATTGCTGATCTCGCTCGCAAAGCTGAAATCAAACTGGCTGAGGAACTGGAAGAATCCGGCGAAACTGAAGGCGTGATTGGGCGGTTCGCGAAGGAGCGACTACAGCGATTGCCGAGTAGCGTCTATTGGCAGGGACTGGCTCGATGGGGCATCCGGAAGTTCTCCGGATCACGGGACGAATACCACCGTTCACTTGATCAGCACTATCTGCGGCAGCGGGTACGGCACGTTTCACGCGCAGAACACGATGGCGAATCACAGGATGAATGCGAACGACCTAACTGGCATGTTTCACTGCCTGCGCCGCCTCCGAATTTTCCGCATGGGGTTGAACTCAAACTGAAGTTCGAGGAGGCCGACTATCTGCGTGAGAGAGTCCTGACCAGTTGCGGAGGCTCATTGCTGGCATGGCTCGTTCGGGAACGAATCAATATGGAGGATGTTGAGTTTCCATGGTTTCTGCAGGCGGAACTACCGGAGCCCTTTCGAACTCAGGTCCGGCACGGTCGCAACTTTTCTGAAGTGATGCACGGTGCTCAGTTGCTGTACAACCTGATGTTGGCGGAAAAATGCGGTTGGCGGGAAAAGATCGACCTGTACCAAGGAGTTATGGCGGAATGGTGGCAGCAGTTGTCAGCGCGGCGGAGCGAAGTGCAGCAATGGAACCTGACTGACTTCTGGAAGATTGTTCACAAGGAGAATCCTCGTGTTCATACAAAAGCTCAGCAATTCATCGACGGCTGGATTAAGCGTGTGCTGCAGACTGCAGATCTGGATCAGTTGATCGCCAGCAAAGAAAGCCGACAGCATATTGAAGATCGTGAGGTCTGGCTCAAACGTGGACTGGCAAGACTCAGGAACGATCTGGCTCGCAAAAGTTGGAACGGCGCTGCCGGTGCGACTCAATTGGATCTGCGATGGAATAGTGCCCGGCGGATTTTGGGGGATATTCTGGCTGGATTGGAGGTAGAGTCCAATGCTTGAACCCAATAGTCGCCAACTGATGATGGACGCCTTACAGCCACCTTCTGGCTACCGGCTGGACTGGGCCGTGGGTACGACCTACACCCTAGATCTGACAGCATTGTTAACTGCGCCCGTCGCCTTTGCCTTTTCCGACTGGCAGGACCGCGATGGCCGACCTGCATCTGATCCGCTCGCGCTCCTGAAGGCCGTGCGGCAATACGCTGATCGCATCTGCCTGTTTTGTCAGGCCGGGAAGATTCATGTCCCACGAGCGTACCAGCCTCTGTTGAGCGATCTGGAAGGATCTGTTTACGAAGCGACAGCTCCAAATGGGGGCAAGTTTCATCCGAAGGTCTGGTTTCTGCGGTTTGTTGCGACTGACAATGAATCGCCAGTGATGTACCGACTGCTGTGCATGACCCGCAACATGACGTTTGATCGGTCCTGGGATACGCTGCTCTCCTTGGAAGGATTTCTGCTGGATCGCAAGAATGAAATCAGCGTCAACAAGCCGCTTGGCGTCTTTGTGAAGGCACTGCCAACAATGAGTTGCCGATCATTGTCGCCAGAGTGGGCCAAGCGCATGAAGCAGCTTGCATGCGACATTTGTCGAGTGGATTTCAAGCCCCCGGATCCGTTTGATCAGATTCAGTTTCTCCCATTTGGAGTCGCCGCGACTGATCCGTGGCCGTTCCCGACTCGAATTCAGCGACTTTTGGTCATTTCGCCCTTTGTGGATGACAAACTCCTGAACGATCTGACTGAATGGAAGGCTCCAATGTGGCTTGTTTCCAGGCCAGAAAGTTTGCGTCGGCTGGCCCCGGCGACACTGGATCTGTGTCAGAAGGTGTGGATTCTGGATGACACTGCCGAGCCGGAACCCGGCGAAAACGAAGACGAATCTGGTGCCGACGCGAGTGGCTCCAGCGGGGACCAGGCAGACGTCGAGGAATTACCGCTTGTGGGTCTGCACGCCAAGGTGTACGTCGCTGACGACGGGCACTGGGCCAGTGTGTTCACGGGGTCCGCAAATGCGACTCAACCGGGGTTTTATGACAATGTCGAATTCATGGTCGAATTGCGGGGCATGAAGAGCAAGTGCGGAGTCGAAGCGATCCTAGGAAATCCGGATGCGGCAAAGACGAAGCAGGTAACCAAGCTATCAGATCTGCTTCAGCCATATTCCCGAGGGGAAGCTGCCGAGCCAGTGGATCAGGAACTGGAGTTGTTTGAGCGTCAGGTGGAGAGGCTTGCCGGAGGGATAGCAAGTCTATGTCCGCAAGCGGTCGTCGCGGCTGCAGAGACACCGGACTTGTACTCAATGACGCTGCAGTTCACAAAGAAAAAGCCACGGCTGAAAGTTTCAGAGTGCCATATCCGTATCCGGCCAATCAGCCATGCTGCTCAGTTGTTCGACGTTGATCTGTCCGCAAATCCATGGGCCCGCATTCCCAGTGTGCCGCTGCTGGGGCTGACGTCCTTTTTCGTCTTCGAGGTCCAGTCAGCGGACCTAAAACACACGCGTCATTTCGTGCTGAATATCCCTCTGTCGGGCGTTCCCGAAAATCGTCGCGAAGCATTGCTCCGTCATCTGCTCAGTGATCAGGGGCGAGTCATGCGATTCCTGCTGATGCTTCTGACAGATGCCGGTCCGAGGGATCTGCCTCAAATCATGGGGTCCCTGTCACAACAGTCCCAACACCATGGGACAGATGCGTCTCCGTTCGGTTCAACGCTGTTCGAATCGCTCGTTCAGACGCTCCACCGCAATCCGGAACGTCTGGACCAGATGGCTCAACTGATCGAAGAGTTGAAGCAAACAAGCGAAGGCCAATCATTACTACCGGAAGGTCTGGATGCCATCTGGGAGCCGATCTGGGCCGTGCGAGAGCAGCGGGAAACGAAACCAACAAAGAGTCACCGTCGGGCTACTGGGAAAAGGCAGGGTAAACAATGAAAAATACTCGTCCGGATACATCGGCCATCCTCGACGGCCTGAAGGATTTTCAGCGAGCAACCGTGGAACACGTCTTTCGGCGGCTCTACCTTGACGAGGATTGCACTCGCCGATTCCTCGTGGCTGACGAAGTCGGGCTCGGAAAGACGTTGGTGGCGCGTGGAGTGATTGCAAAGACCATCGATCATTTGTGGGACCGGACTAAACGGATTGACATTCTGTATGTCTGCTCAAATGCCGACATCGCCAGGCAGAACATCAAGCGCATGAGTTTGCCGGGGTGCAAACAATTCTCCTTGGCCAGCCGGATTACGCTGTTGCCGCTGCATCTGGCAAAGCTTCAAGAGAGTACTCAGCAAAATGTGAACTTTGTCTCGTTCACGCCGGCAACATCGTTTGACCTCAAAGACAGTACTGGCGTGTCTCAAGAACGCGAGTTGCTTTACGCAATGATTGAACAAGCGTGGCAACCGAACTTCAATCAGGCAACTCGGGTGATGAGCGCTTATGCCAAAGCGAAAGGGTTTCGCGAACGAGTGCAGTCATTTCCTGTTGGAGATCTGAACCCGGAAATTACAAAAGAGTTCGTTCAGAAACTCCAGACGGATTCCGGGCTGCAGAGTCGATTCCTTACGCTTTGCGAGGAGATGCCACGAGCAGGCGCAGTGGTTCCAGATGAACTGGCTCGACGCCGTAACGCATTCATCGGTGATCTGCGTCGAATTCTCGCTGAAATCTGTCTGTACGCTTTGGAGCCGGACTTGATAATTCTCGACGAGTTCCAGCGATTCAAACAATTGTTGCAGGGCGAATCCGAGGAGGCGTCCGAAGCGGCGCAACTGGCGAAGCACTTGTTTGAGTTCCAGTCTCGCAGCGACGATCCAGCGACGGCAGCCCGTGTGTTACTACTGTCCGCCACACCGTACAAGATGTATACAAGGCATCATGAAAATGAACAGGATGATCACTACCGCGATTTCCTCACAACCGTCGATTTTCTGATGCAGGACAATTCCGACCGTGTCGCATTCCGACAGCAGATCAAGACCTTCCGGGGCGAACTCTTCAGAGCCGCTGAAGGGCAGACAGAGGGGATCGTTGAGGCGAAGCAGGGACTCGAAGCATGTCTGCGAAAGGTCATGGTACGAACCGAGCGACTTTCCTTGTCGGCTGACCGCAATGGGATGCTGAAGGAAGTGAAGTCAGCGAATGTTTCACTCAAGGCCGCCGATCTCCGCCAATATCTGGGCCTGCAACAGGTGGCAGAGCAACTAGAACAGGGGGACATGCTGGAATTCTGGAAGTCAGCTCCGTACCTGCTGAACTTTATGGATGACTATGAATTCAAGAGACATTTCAAACGGAAGGTGGAAAAGGAATCAACTCCGGAGTTCGTGAATGCCGTTCGCGCCGCTGCTCCCGGCTTGCTGAATCGGGATGACATTGAACGGTACCAGAAAATTGATCCGTCCAATGCACGAATGAGGGCCTTATGTGACGATACGATCGGTCAGAATGCGTGGCGATTGCTGTGGATGCCTTCCTCGCTGCCGTACTATCAGGGGGCTGGCTCGTATTCAGACCCTGATCTCGCACAATTTACAAAGCGGCTCGTATTTTCCTGCTGGCGAGTTGTCCCGAGGGCGATTGCTTCTGTGCTGAGTTACGAAGCAGAACGGTCGATGATGCGACGTCTTCGCACAAAGCGCCCCTACAGTGCGGAACGCCGTTCCGGTCAGTTACGATTTTACTACAACAAGGGTCGGCCCGCCGGGATGGCGGTCCTTGGGATGGTGTACCCGTCTCAGACGCTTGCCACGCACTGTGATCCGTTACAACTGACTCAAATCAGGGCTGAAGCAGGCAGCCTCACTTCGATCGACGAGCTACTGCGTCTCACTAAATCAATACTGGCACCACTGTTGGATCCTGTTCTAAAGCAGTATTCGTCATCGGATACTCGAACGGATGACCATTGGTACGGTATTGCGCTGGTCTGACGATTTTCTCTAAGTCAATACCAGTTATGTTGTTGCGCGTTTGAGGGCTTTTCGGTGTTCGGCGTAGGCGGCACGGCGTTTCGAGATCAGTGTGCGGCCCACCTTCGCCGTGACCCACTCGGCAACTTG
>JBDNFT010000675.1:0-5117 GCA_041689695.1 Planctomycetaceae bacterium
ATCCGCCGTAGCCATTGGCGCTGCGACGAAGGCGGCCAGCATGATTCGGCGGACGGAAAGTTGAACACTGATCCCTGAACATATAGTCATTATGAGTCCTCGCTTAGATGATCGAGTCTGCCAAAAGCGAAGACCGAAGTCAATTTAGAGTCCCTCATTTCTGCCGGAAAGGATTTTGTGGCCAACTGTACTGTCGCAATCGTCCTTGACGAGCATTTTGGATTGGACGTATTCACATTATTCAGTTCGCATTCAGACTGTGAATTAATCGTCGAAAATTCTTATTGACTGACAATCAATTGGCGGTAATACTTGAGCAAGAAGTTGTTTTTCCGTTCTCGTGTTTTTCCTTGATCTGGAGGACGCCTATGGAAGAAATGATCAATTTGTGAGTGAACTTGTCTCCGATTTCTGTTGAGGCGTGCTCTGTTCCTCCAAGTATTGCAACTCCGGCCTCGTTCGGCTTTATTCTTCACTCTTCATCAAACTGCTTCACGTAGCAAGGTTGATGCAAGATTTGCCCGGAATGGGTTTAGATCGTTCGTGCCAGAGTGGACTTGAAGTAGCAGGCAATTCTGTTCCTTCGATAACCTTCAGGCCCTCGTCCCTTCTGTGTGACGAGGGCCTTTTTTGTTTCTGCTAAGCCCGTCTCGGAATAGATTTCGACAAGTGATGTGGCCATCAACGCATCATAGTGGCAGTTGATTTCAGATTCATCCAGCACTCGGCATTCACATTCGCTGTCTGTTCCGGCACTCCTGCGTGCTGGCTATCGTTTCAGTCCGTCCGAAAGTTCCGGCAAGCGCTCCATGGTGACGATTTCATGGAAGAACCATGGTTCGCCTGAGTTCCTGCGAAACATCGCACACTTCGACGGGTACTTCGTTCCGTCGTATTCCTTCCACTCACTGAACCGATAGATGTCGTTTCGCCAGTCCACACGGACAAGTTCATGTGTTGCCTTGTCGAAGTACATATCGAGTGCAGGGTCCACGCTGACCGTGACTCGCAGGCCAGCCAGTTCCTTCTCATCGTCGGTTAGGTCAGGGATAAGTTCGATTTTGGATTTTGGATCAGTGAGAATTTCCAGGGTCCACGCCCATGTCGTGAACTTAAGGATGGAGTTGCGTGCATTCTTCGTTTCAAATCCCTTGCTGACGCATCGGGTTACGATTAAATCGAGAGCCGACACAGCAATGAGGGTGAGGTTCAGTCTTCGAACTGTTTCCGGCGAACCTTTCCGAACCGTCAGTGTCCGTGACCGCAACTCTAACCTTATCGGAGGTGTATCATGCGACAAGCAAATCACGAACAATTCGACGAACAGCCATTTTTTTGAGACGATGAGCAAACGTCGTAAGGGCTCCAAAAGAATTGAACAAGGGCCGCCTGAAACGCAGTTTAAGCGTGGCGAACGGATTGTCCACGGCGACAAGTTGCTGGAGGAAAAGCTTGGCAGAAACGATCTCTGCCCCTGCGGTTCTGGCCAACGCTTCAAAAAGTGCTGTCTCACAAAAGGCTGCTTTTGACGGCGTGAACCGAGATCATTTTTTTTAGAGATTAATGATGGGTACATCCCACGGTGATTTTACAAAATACCCCCGCACGCCCCATCTGTTTGGGTCGAAAGGGACTGACGATGACAAGCATCTCGGCGAAACGGATTCTCAGAAGTTCGTATCCGATAAGTCTTTGATCGTCGAAGAAAAGATCGACGGTACAAACGTCGGCATTCACTTCTCGGACACCCGTGAGATGTTCCTGCAATGCCGGGGGCATCTCATCACCGAGGGAATGCACCCGCAGTACGATCTATTCAAGCAATGGACAGCGGCAAAGCGGCATGTGCTGGAGTCGCAGTTGGAAGACCGCTTCATTCTGTTCGGAGAATGGGTCTATGCCCGACACTCGATCCATTACCGGAAACTGACTCATTACTTCTTCGAGTTCGACATCTACGATAAGCAGCAGGAATCGTTTCTGGATCTGGAGCAGCGACTCATGTTGCTCGACGGAACAGGGATTCAGACCGTGCCGGTCATTCACACCGGCACGCTGACTCGTGATAATCTGGAAGAATTGATTGGGCCATCGAGCTTTGACAGCCAGTTTGAGAATCCGATCTCCAAGCGACCTGACAATCTCATGGAAGGACTGTACTTTCGAACAGAAGCGGACGGCGTTGTGACGGGACGAGCCAAGTTCGTGCGCCCTGAATTCGTGGAAAAAATCAAACAAAGCACGCACTGGCAGCACCAGCAAATGGTGCCCAACGTGCTTGCTGACGATGTGGATATCTGGTCATGAAGAACTGGGGGCAACTTAAAAAGTCGTCGCTGGATGACATCACGGTATGGGCCGAAACTGAACCGTGGTGTCAGGCGATGGCGAACTGCGCTCAGGATGCTGAGTGGCATTCTGAAGGAGATGTCTGGACGCATACAAAGTTGGTGTTGGGGCAACTGCTCGAACTCACCGAATGGACGTCTCTCACATCGCACGAGAAGACCGTTCTGATCTTCACTGCACTGTTCCACGATGTCGCCAAACCACTGACGACCGAGGTTGATCCTGAGACGGGTCGTGTCCGCTCACCAAAACACGCCGTCAAAGGAGAACATGTGGCTCGTGCGGTCCTGCGTGATCTGGGTTGTGATCTAACAACGCGTGAAGAGATCGCCCGGTTGGTCCGTTACCACGGTCGGCCGGTGTTTCTGCTGGAACGTGACGAGCCGACGCATGAAGTCGTTCGGTTGTCCTGGCTGGTCAGCAACCGGCTGCTGTACTTGTTCGCACTGGCCGACACCCGAGGTCGTGATACCGACTCAATGTCCCGGCCCGAGGAGAACTTGCATTTCTGGAAGCTCATGGCGGAAGAAGTCGGATGCTTTGAGCGGCCTTATCCATTTGCCACCGATCATGCGCGCTTCATGTTCTTCCGACAGCCGCAGCCGAACCTGCTCTACGTTCCCCACGAAGACTTCTCCAGCACCGTCACATTGATGGCCGGTCTCCCCGGTAGCGGCAAGGATACATGGCTGTCCAGAAACCGCAGTGACCTTCCGGTCGTTTCGTTGGATGACATTCGTGGGGAACTCGATGTGGAACCAACCGACAATCAAGGGCAGGTGGCGCAGCTTGCCCGAGAGCGTTGTCGGGAATTTCTGCGTGCTGGTACTTCGTTTGCTTTCAATGCCACGAACACAATGCGACAAACAAGAGGCCGATGGCTCGACCTGTTTGCCGATTACAACGCCCGCATCGAAATTGTTTATCTCGAACCACCAATGGAAAGCGTACTTCGTCAGAACAAGTCCCGATCCTCTTCTGTCCCCGAGCAGGTGATTCGTAAATTGGCCGACAAGTGCGAGCCGCCAACGTGGTTGGAGTGTCACACTTTAACGATGAAAGATGAGGGCTGAAAGATGAAGGCTGAAAGATGAAGGCTGAAAGACGGCATTTTACAAACACCGTGCCAGCTTGCTTGGCACAATCGTTTGCGGCCATTCGCTAATTCCAGAATCGCCATCAAGGGCGAAAATTCGTTGGTTCAGGAGGAACGACATCGCCAATTTTCATCTCACGATCATGCAATTGCGACATTTCGAACGCAGGCCGCTTCACGCTGCGGAGTTCTCTCGTGACACATCCCAACGCGCGTGGTTCTGGGCTGTTTCCTTCACTGCGTGGCTCTGGTCCGTTTTAGCCAATAAGGCCCGCGTCATACCGGGAGAAAGCGACACGATGACGCGATCTGGAAACCCGCACGGACTATGTCTGAAAAACGAATACAGATCTCTCCGGCTATTCAGCCCTAATGGAAATCAGATTGCGATGATTTCGTAACACCGTTTTTTCGACGGAAGCTTTATTTTCAAGCGTCCGAATAGCAAGCTGGTGTTTCCCGGTGATTTCCTTGTCCGGTCGATCCTGGCTAAATTACTCAGCGGCCAGGCGATGGTAGTTGGCGATGGCTTTTGTGCGGGCTTCATCACTGCTGAAGCCCAGAGAATCAATCGCGAATACTGTAAGGTCGGACTCGCGGGCTTTCAGACCGACTTCATTCGGTGAAATTTTCCGCAATTGTGCAGCGGCAGCGATAGCAACATCGCAAGTCTGGACGTTGTAATTCGTGTCGAACGGCGGTGCGCCAGGCTCCTGATTTTTCACAATTTGACCGCGTTGCGGCCAGAGCACGGTTTTGTTTTCAAACAATGATTCGATGAGTGCCAAATCGTCTGTGCTGTTGAGACTCGCCAGGCATAGTAACGAATAAATCATATCCGGACGCGAAGACTTCGATTCAATGATACGGATCGCTACGGTTCGACCGGATTTCAAATTGTGCTGCATCGAAAACAGTAAAGGTCGTTCTGCGGCGACGCCGGGCTGCCCGGCGCGACTGATCCAGACTTCAGCAATCGCGCGAAGGGTATTGGCATGCACCCCGTCCGTGATGAGCTGGCTGAAACGTTGATCGTCCAGGGCGCTGGAAATGTTGGTTGAGGTCGCTCGACGCAAACGCGTTTCGAGTTCACTTCCCAGCAGCATGACGGAGGCAACGCTTGCGATTGGAAACTCTTCGTCCTGAACGCCGTCGCATTCCTTGGCGATTTCTGCAGAACGTGTTTCCAGCAATAAAGACAATTCGTTTGGCGCGAACAGCCGTGCGGCAAAGAGTCGTCGTTCGGCAGACAGGATCTGCCCGAAAATCGCAAGAGCATCCGCGTCATGGCCAGCGAGTTGTTCGAACCGCCCCCATTCAGGAAGTCGTTCGGCGATCTCCACGGAAGGTTTTGCCAGAAAGGCGTCGAGCTGATCATCGAAGAGGCGTTTTCGAAGTTGAGGCAAAATCATTCGAAGACGCTGTTGGGTTTCTCCGGTCGAATTTGCAGCGGCGGCTTCGATGAACTGCACTGCCTCAGGACCTGTGTTCAGAAGATCTTTCGACGCTTGCTGGCGATCCACAAAACGCGCGCTGGCAAGTTTTTCGATCATGACTTTGACAGCAGATTCCGTCTGAGTCACTGCATTGGAATCTGCCGCCGTGGCTTTGCCTTCATTGTTTTGCGCCAACGACACAGACGCCATTGTTGTGGCGAGTGAGAAAGAGGCCA
>JBDNFT010000676.1:0-4322 GCA_041689695.1 Planctomycetaceae bacterium
ACTCGGAGAGTGATGGCTACTATAATCGCAAACGCCTCGCTAGCGATTCGGGTTGGTGTGACATCAACACGCCGCTCGACAAGGTTCAAATATGACTGACGCTGCTGACAACACGGGAACAACATCCGAGATCGATGCGCAATCCGCATTGACTGGCGTTCTGGATTTCATGCGTGGTATTTGCGGCCACCTGCTGGCAGACTTTCCAGATGTGCATCGATGGGATCAGACGGATGATGTCTTCCAGCAAGCGGCTCTGAAACTATTCAAAGCATTGCAGGACGTTCAACCACAGTCGCGGCGGCATCTGGAAAATCTAGCTGCGTTGCAAGTGCGACGAACTCTGATTGAACTCGGACGCAAGTATGCGGCTCGGGTGACGATGAATGAGCAGCGGTGGACGCCATCGCGTGGAAATGCGGGCGGCAACGTTGTGGAAAATGCTCCGGCAGGAACCGAAAGTGATCCGCAAAAATTGATTGAATGGGTTGAACTTCACGTCCAGATTGATCAACTGTCGGACGACGATCGGGAAGTGTTTCAACTGATCTGGTATCGTGGACTTCACAAAGACGACGTGGCCAGTTTGCTGAATATCGATGTCCGAACGGTGCAGCGTCGCTGGCGTTCCGCACGGGAAGCACTGGCAGATTGTTATGGTGGATTGCCGCCGTTATGAACCGGCACATAAGTTTTCGTGTTTAACCGTTAGCCAACAGGCGTACGCAAGTGCGGAAACCCGTACGCCTGCGGCTGACGGTTAAACGAAATTTTGCACAATTTCGTTGTGCATAGGTGTTTATGAACACGACTCAATCTTTCGAGCCACAACAGCCACAACTACCTTCAGGGCCGGAACCGCTTCCCGCGCTTCCGACGCTGACTTATGAAGAACGCATGTGTCTGGGCGAACTGATCGATCGCTACGAACTCGCTCTGGATGCTGGCGACAAGCCGTCACTGGAAGCACTGTGTGCGTCGTCGCCGAAATTGTTGCCGCATTTGCTCTCTGCGCTTAAGCGGCTGCGGCTGCTTGATGAAAAGCTGTCCAAATTGCCGACGCTCACCATGCCAAGACAGATTGGCGAGTTCAAAGTCGTCGAGAAAATCGGCACTGGAGCCTCGGGGATCGTGTTTCGATGTCGGCAAACAGCTCCGGATCGTGACGTGGCGATCAAAGTTCTGAAACCGACTCTGGATGTTGACGATCAGCGGCGATTGTTTGAACGTGAAATGGCGGTGGTTTCGGCGATTCAAGAAGATGGCCTGGCAACGGCTTATCAAACTGGCATTGTCAACTGGGGTGGTGTTCGATGTCTCTGGATCGCAATGGAGCTGTTGGACGGCGGTACAATTTGTCAGTACATTCGCGATCATTCGGTGACCGAACAGCAGCGACTGTTGATGTTCCAGTCTGTCTGCGAAACCTTGCGAGGCGCCCATCGACTGGGAATTCTGCATCGTGACATCAAGCCTTCAAATATTATGATGTCGGGAGACGGTCAGCCTCATATTGTTGACTTCGGCGTCGCAAAAGTTTCCATCGACGACAGCCAATATCGACCATACCGATCCCGGTACTGTCGCCATCAACGGCACTGTGGCATGGATGGCCCCCGAACTACTGCTGACAGACGTTCCGCGTCCCGCAGATATACGGTCAGAAATCTTTAGCCTGGGTGTTATGCTATTTGAAATGTTGTGTGATCAGCATCCATTCGCTGCGGAACGACTCTCGTCCGCTCAGGTTTCGGCGAGAATCAGTCAGGCAAAGTCGATCATTTTAAGAAAGCATCTTCCGAATCTCTCCGCCGATCTGTGTGCGTTTGTCGAAACACTCATGGCCCACGATCCTGACCATCGATATCAAAATCTGGACGCGGTTCTTGCTGATCTCGTTAGATTGCTGAATGGACAGCCGGTTGCAGTTCGAACGCTTTCGTCAAAAGAATTAGTATTCCGATGGTTGCACCATCATTGGCGAATTGTCATCGCGACCACAGTGGCAATTGCGATGGCGATTTTGGTGGGGTGCATGTGGTTGCAATCGATCGAACTGGCCGCAGTTCAGGGGCAACTTTCGGCGGCTCGCGACAACTGCCATGCTCAAGTGGATCGATTGAAGAAGCGGTTCCTGAAGTCAGCCGTGGCAATCCCGCAGAGTCGAGTTGAAATTGTGGCTCAGTATGAGCTACTTCGATCGGTTCGTGACGAGTTCGATGGTTTTCTGTCGCAATGGCCAGATGACCGAAAGATCAGGAAAAACGCTGGTACGGGCTTTTATCTATTAGGCGTCGCGGCAGATCGACTGGACCTCGAAGAAGAATCTGTGGCAAACTTTTATCGAGCCGAGCAGATCTTTCGAAAACTCAGAGATGATTTCCCCGAGGACATCGATTTGGAATTCGATGTATTCCATTCCATCTTGGGGGCATCCGGACCGGAGAGCAATCTTGTTGAAGCCGCTCGTCTGCATCTTGTAGCTCTGGACATCATCCGCAGATTGCATGGGATCGCTCCGGAGAATTCCGACTATTCGGATGCACTGGCGTGTGTTCTGGTGGAAGTGGGAAGCGATATTCTTGAGCCCCTGGGCAACAAAGACATGCGACGTGCAGAACAATTTGCCAGAGAAGCGATGGCGTTAGCGATGTCAAATTGCGACCGGCTAGATATGAACCCTTTGCATCGCAAACATATTGCCTCCTCCGCCGATCTTCTTCGTCTAATAACAAAACAAGAAGGTGAGTATTTCTTGTCTTATGGATGGGCGATGGAAGCGGTGGATGCTCATCGGATGTTTATTCAGGATTTTCCAGACTTCGATAGTAAAGCAAAGTTGATCCACTATCTTCTGCGCGAAGCTGAAGCAGCGCTCCAAGCCGGTTGGATTGACGCCGCCCACGAGCCTCTAGCAGCCGGAATCGCGTTGTACGAGGAAATTTCGACGGAGATCGAGGGACGTGAGGAGTCCAGGTTTTTCCAGAAGACAATTGAAGAGTTACAGTTTCAACTGAACGTCGCAGAAATGAGAATCGAACAAATGCCCGCAGGAAATTTTGTTCAATTCTGAACGGCTGTCTCATACTTCACGCCTTCCGGCACATTCACTGGTACTGCCACTGTCGTCCCGAATTTGCCCTCAGTTTGGCTCATGGAATCCACTGCGACAAAGGCTGTGAAGGTGCTCATCAGGCTATATTCCAATGCCGTTTGCGTGATCAAGTGACGCAACTCCACGGCCTGATCGGGCGTTCGTGAAAACTGTGTCATCAGATCCATGATTTTCAGACGAGCCCACACGCTGGCGATGCCTTTGTGCTCCTTTGCTGCATCGTTTGTATCGACCGCAACCTCAAACGATGTCGGCTGCATCCCCTGACGTCCGCCGACTTTAACGACACTCGGCTCGCCAGTGAATCGACCCGTTACAACAACAGGACGACCAACGATAAGGTCTGGCAGAATCTGAGGATACACGTCCGTCACATTCATGTTGCCCCAATCGATCGAGAGATCTGTCATCGCTGGATGACTGATGCGTGCGTTGAAGTGATTCATGATCTCCACCGGATTATCGTTGAGACTCAAATACGCCACGGCACCGCGGCCGAGCAACGCCATGCGATCCATCAGGAATCGATTCGGCGACTGGCCAACTCCAAAGCTGAAGATGCGAGAATCGCCCAGCTTAGCAGACAGAGCATTCAGGATATCGTGATCGTTACCGATGTAGCCGTCCGTCATGAACGACACCAGACGAAAGCGACCTTCGTCGTGCGGGAAATCGAGTGCCGCCTTCAAACCCTGAATCATCTCCGTGCCGCCCTGGCCGTTGAGCGAATTCAGATACGCCAGCCCCTTCTGGATATTCTGCGGCGTGGCAATCACCGGAACCGCACCCAACTGAGACGCTGTCGAGCTGAAGTTGATGATCTGGAACGTGTCGGGTGGCGTCAGTGACTGCAACGCATGAGTAATCGCTGCACGAGCTTGTTCTATCGGACGACCGTTCATGCTGCCCGAACAGTCCAGCACGAACACCATTTCCATCGGACTGCGTTGAACCTGTTCCAGTTGTGCCGGAGGATACAGCATCATTGTGAAGTACTGACCGTGATCATCTTTGTGCGTCATCATGGCCGTCTTGATTTTGTCCCCGGCCACTTGATATCGCAAGACGAAATCCTTGTTCGGAATCGAATCAGCGGCGGACAGTGTCACGCTGCGTTCTGTATCGGTCACGTCTTTCACGGCAACATCATGATTGATGCTGCGGACGGATTCGATATTCACTCCGGCACTGATATTCAGGCTCAGCG
>JBDNFT010000677.1:0-7622 GCA_041689695.1 Planctomycetaceae bacterium
AAACGCGCGGCGTCGAGCCAGTGACGCGCCCAGCGCTCACCATAAGCAGGCTTTGCGAGAAGCTCATCGACGACTTTCTCAAACGCCTGCGGTGACGTGTCCGCGACGAATGCTGAAACCTGTTCCGGTGTCGGTGGCAAACCGATCAGATCGAAAAACGCTCGACGGATCAGCTTCTCCCTGCTGGCCGGATGATTTGGCTTCAAGCCTTGCGCCTGTTGAGCCTGTCTAATGAAACCATCGACTGGCTTCTGAGCGTCGGGCAAAGCCACTTCCTTCAGTGGCTGAAACGCCCACCACTGCTTGCCTTCGTCAATGTTGATCTCACGCTTCGCTTTGACCGGTGCATCGCCTTCTCGCGGATCAGGTGCTCCTAGATCAATCCATTTTGCGAAGTCGGCAATGACGTCGTCGGGAAGCTTGCCGGTCGGCGGCATTTCCATGCCATCGTACTTCAGGGCTTTGAGCAGCAGACTCTCTGCGGACTTCCCCTTCACCAACACCATCTCACCCGATTCACCGCCCGCCGCGACGCCCGCCGCTGAGTCAAGATACAGCTCGCCCTGCAGTTTCTTCTGATCCCGGGCTTCGACCGAGTGACAACTGTAGCAGTGCTGCACGAGGACCGGGCGAATCTTCCGTTCGAAGAACTGCACGCCGTCTTCATCCGCAGCATGCAAAGCCGTCGAACTTGTCAAAGCGGAAGAAATCGTCACAGCCCAAAAAAAGGCGGTCTGTATGAGGATTTTCATGGGGGAGGTAATCTGCGGTGGGATTGGGTGGCGTAGCGTCTGCGGGGAGTCCATATTATCACAACCTGAGGCTGCTCAATTCAACCGTCAAATCGGATTTTGCATTCTGCGGAACCACCGTTGTAACATTCTCCCCGCATAATGCCCATAAACCGCTGGCGACAGACTCAATCGGACAATTCCCAGCATTCTATATTTCGGGTGGGACAACCGGCAGCTAAGCCGCGCCGGCCCACCATGGTGAAAGTTCTGCCATCGGTGGGCCGGCGCTGGAGTGCGCGACAAATAGCAGTTTCGAAGAAATTCGGAGATTTTTCAAAGGAGATTTTTGTTGTCAGCGGAAGATGTCGTTTGACCCGACTCGGAGAGGAGGCCGACTGCACAAAGTGCAGCTGTCAGAAAGCCTCCTCTACGAGTCGGGTCAAACGATGCGCCCTTTTCCGGAACAAAGGGCACCGAAGAACATTTTCAGACGATTGCTATTTGTCCCACCCTACTGCCGTTCCACAAATTTCTTTTGGGCACTCTTTCAAAGTTGCTCGATCGTCAAGCAAGAAAGGACGATTGTGGCAGAAAAATGCTGGGCAGTAAAATAGCAGCCATTTTCTTGTCTAACATGATTCTGCCACTATCGCACTGGTGCGATGGTCAGGCTTGGCCCGGCGGCGAGGCGTCGTAAATTAATCCTTAACGGCGCTGCCCCTCGGCCCGCCTTGACACAGCTACAAATGTACGTATACACTTCGCACATCACTGACATTTGTAGTTGTGTGTAAAAAGGGACAGGAGGTCGCAAAATGCCGCCGAGACCAGGGTTGTCAAAGGCCGAGCTGGAGATTGCTCGAATTGTCTGGAATCTGAAGAACGCCGGAGTTCGGCAAGTCTTCGAAGCGTTGCCAGCCGGTCGTGATATCGATTTCACAACTGTGCAGACTTACCTCCGCCGCCTGGAAGACAAAGGTTATCTCAACGCTCGGCTGGAAGGTCGCAATCGCGTTTATTCCCCAAAAGTGCGACCTCAAACGGTAATCCGCGAAACGGTCGGCGAGATGGTCGATCTGCTGTTTGATGGTCAAGCAATGCCGCTGATGAAGCACTTGGTGGAAGAACGAAAGTTCTCTGCCGATGACATTGATCAGCTTCGGCAGTAGCTGGATCGACTGGAAGGAGATCAAGCATGAATGATCGTCTTCTGACATTGCTGCTGAATCAATCGGGGCAGATTTTGCTACTGGCAGTGATCTTCGCCTTCGCCACGAGATTCATCGCGAAAAACCGTCCGCATCTGGCTCATGCGATGTGGATTCTTGTGCTGATCAAATGCGTCACGCCCCCGATTTGGTCGAGTTCGTTCGGAGTCTTCAGTCAGCTTCAGATTCTTGTTGACGACGAAACCGAAAATTCCACACCGGCGTCGGAACCGTCCGAATTTCTGCCTGAGACAACGCTGCCAACTGCGAACGCGGAGCCGCTGATCGTTGAAACGTTTCAAGGAATCGAACCGGCAATCGATCCACTACCTGAATTCGACGACTCTACATCGCCTCAGGCTGAAATTACGCTGGCGGAAGAACCCACGGTAGAGGCGTCGATCGAATTCGTGGCAGAAACACCAACAATCGAGCAAGCAATCACAACCGTAGCCGAGATCGAAATCGGCCCATCATCGTGGCCGCAGCGATTGCTGATTTTTGTCGCCGTGGGAGCAATGTTGACTCTGCTGATCATCGTCGACCGTTGTGTTCGATGTCTGAGATTGATTCAACGCCATCGCACCGCAGAATTCGACGACGCATTGAACGAGCGACTGCAGCAACTCGCGAAGCAACTTAACATCCGTCGAGTCCCCCGCATCGTCGTCTCCAACGTCCTCTTCGGCCCTGCCGTGCTTGGGTTGCTGCGACATACGATAGTGCTGCCAAGGTGTTTGTTAGGTAGGTCCTTTCTGCCGGAAAGGACTTCGCAGCTCGCTGCGACCTGCGACCAGTCGATGTTCCAATCGGAAATCAGGCAGACGGAGATCACGGCGTCGAATGTAGTTGTACCGAGTTGTCTGCCGCATTCGCCACAGAATGAACACGTAGTCCCCGTCCTCGCGTTGCGTCCATTCGACCTTGACCGATCGCTGGTAGCAGCAAGCTGCGAAGTCCCGCTCGGCCAGCGGGACCTGCAGTTTCTCGATCCCATCCTCGCCCACGAACTGCTCCACATTCGCCGAGGCGACTTGCGTTTCGGAATGCTGCAAGTGATCGCACAAAGCCTATGGTGGTTTCATCCGGCCGTGTGGTTTGCAAACCGTTGGCTGTCTCGCGAAGCCGAGCGCTGCTGTGATGAACAAGTCATCGCGGAACTTGGATGTACACCAGGTCAATACGCTCGCAGCCTGCTGGCTGTGATTGAAAGTAAACACACACTTCAACCGATCCCCGTCTTCCCCGGCATGAAGCCAGTGGAAATCACAACTCAAAGGATGGAACGCATCATGTCACTAAAAACCGGACTCAACAAACGCACCCCACTCTGGTGCTGGCTGGCTGTGGCGGCACTGGCGATCATCGTATTGCCGGGGGCTGTGTCAAAGTCGCTGCCGGAAGAAACGGCTCAGACAGCAGAGTCTAAAGATGCTGATGATGCAGCGACTCTTGCTTCGCCCGCTGATCAAAACGCTGCGTCGGCGGAGATGCAATTGCTATCCACAGAAGCTTCCAACTCCTCGACCATTCCCGAGCTTCCAGTACCACAGTTCGTTCGCGAGTCCTCTGATTCGCTCGTCAAAATCGTGTGGGATGCCCGTGAGGTGTCGCGAAAACGGCTTTTGCTGTCAGATCAACAAACACCGTGGCAGGTGATGAATGGCCTGATGGCGATGCAGGAAGATTTTGTTTTCCGAGATGGTGACAAGGTTGTGAACGCTCTGGAATGGATTCAGAGCAACCCACAGTTTGTTGGGGCACCTTGGTTTCAGAAAACAGAACACGGCGGCCAGCCGAATCCAGCTCCGGCACCGATTTACTTCGACGATCAAGCTCAACAGTTTTTCGCGGCGTTGGCAATGAATGATGTTCCGCTCGAAGCCACATTTCCCACAGCGGACGGCCCGATCACAATGAATGCCATGATTCGGCATTTGCTGATGACGGTGAATGAAAAACGACTTTCGCCGTGGACTCTTTACGCGCTATGTCACTACGCGCCGCTTGATGCAAAGTGGGACAATGCGAAGGGAGAATCCTGGAGCATCGACCGATTGGTTCAAGTCACGATGGACAAGCCTTCAACGGCCCTCGGCGCAATAGATCTCTTGGCAATTGCGTTTGCTCGAAATGAATACCTGAAAACTGGTAAGCCACTGGAAGGCGTGTGGTTGGAAGCGGATGAAAAAATAAAAGGCGTAGCGACGAGAAACGGCGACAATGGCACATTTGCACTCAAATCTTTGGCGTCGATTCGCTTTCCATACCTGAAATATGAGCCCCGGCAATATGTCTTTCCTTCTGCGAGCCTGACGGAGCGATTGGACCTGCTTAAAGCTGAACAAAAGCGATTGGAGCTGCTAAAATTTGAACTGAATCGTGTAAAACGCATTCACGTGGTGCCGCACTTTGGAGACGCGATGAAATTTCATAGCCGTCAATCGCTGCTGTTTGCCCTCGTGGCGTTTTCAGACGATCAGTTGAAGGACGAACGGATTCGCCAGTCGGTTGAGTCCGCCGCAAATGATCTGCTGCTTCAATTCAACGTCACCGATACTCAGCCGCCATTCCATGAATCGGTCATGGCGATGAGTCTGTATCTTGATCGCGTTGCTGCAATGGCACAGGATGCGAAGACAACAGACAAGCTCGGCGGACAGGCAGTCGTCGTGAAAGTAAAGGGGCTCATCCAGAAGCCCGGCGACTATGAATTCCCGGCGAACAGCGACTCGCGCGTTTTGGATGCTGTCCGGTCGGCTGGTGCGACGGAAAAAGCTGCGAACACAGTTTTCGTAATCAGGAATCGCCGTAGTTTCCGAGGAGCCAGCATCATTCAATTGAGTCTGGATCGACTCGAACGTGGTGTTGATCAAAATATTCATCTCGTCCAGGGCGACGAGATTGTTCTGGAGACCGATACGTTGTTCAAGCAGTCGGTCGCTGAAGACATTCATCTGAATGACTCGTTCGTTCTTTCGGCCGACGCTCCGATTGAAATGAGTGATGTGGTCGTTTCAGTTGCTGGCAGGCCGATTACAGTCGCATCCCTGCTGGGAGACTCAGTCGCAGCGTTTATGGTGGAACATATTCCCAAAATGACAGGCAAGCAGCGACGCACGCTGACTATTGATACGATCAAGAATCAACTGCCGACATTTGTGTTCGATGACTTCCTTAGACAGTATTTTCACATTGAGATCCCTAAGTCTGTGCTTGACGAACGCGCTGTCGCACTCGCCGCCCGCGATGAGGAGATTCTCAAATCCATCCGCGAGAAACAGCAACCTGGTGTCGCAATTTCTGATGAGAATTTGAAATCCCTCGCGATGCAAATCGAAAAACTCAGGGCAGCTCATCCGGCGACAAATGGCATCTTGTATCAGACGTCTCTGCACACTATCGTGTCTCCGTACACAGCCGGCCTGCCGAAGGCGATCGCAGAACAGGAAACGGTTATTCGCGACCACTGCTTGCAACTGCTGATCCATGCGGAACTACGAAAGACCATTACACTGAACCTTGAAGGAGTAACGCTCCAGGATTTTCTGCGTGAGCTATCACGTAAAAATACTTTAAATGTCGTTCTTAAAACGTCGGCAGTCGAAAGTGCCGGACTCGGAAACCCAACTAACGCGATCACGTACCATTGCCAGAATCGGCCGTTCAAGGATGCGATCATCGCGATCATTGAACCATTGGGTCTGGATCTTCAAATTGAACACGAAGCTCTGTGCATCCAGGTTAGCGATCAGGAGAAGTTTTGGGGCCGAGGCCGATCGAAAGATTCGGCACCGAGCTACTGCATATTCGGCCGTGTAAAAAACCACGGCTGGCACGTACTCGATACAGAGATCCGTCTCCGTGACGTCATCGAACTCGAAGACGCATCCATGGCTCCGGGAGAAATCCATATCGCAATCACCAACCCCGACATCCGCCTGGGCAAAGCGAATCCCGTCTCCATGTCTCTGCGACTTCTGCTCGATGATTCGACCGGCAAGCTGAATCGCGTTGTCAACGATGGTGACATTATCACCATAATGACCGCCGAGGACGCTGCGAAGAATGTTCCATTTTCAGCAGGCGCGGTCGCACCAAAAAAAGAACAACAAATCGCAGACGGTCACGTCCAGTTGCCTGAGGTTGAGGTTCAATCAGCGGGATCTGCACCACCTGCTGACGTACAGATTGCGCTAAGCAGCGGGACTTCCAAAACCCACGAACATACGGCTCGTATTCGTCGAGTGATCGGATTCGATAGTGATCTCATTTTTGTGAGTGTCGTAGAGGGAAATCTGAAGGCGATTAAGGTCTCCGCGATTAAACCGGGGCGAACGACGTTTTCAATTGAGGATGAAAATAAGGAAACCTACACCGTTGAGGTTGTGATCAAAAATGATGTGGCAGACGTGAAGCCAAAAGCGACCGAGGCTTCCGTGTTCGTTCTGATGTCGTATCCAGTTGCCGATCTGGTCGCGCCAATTCTGCGAAACAACGAAGTTGGCGGAAGTCGGCCAGAGGCACCACATGAAGCAGCAACAGAAGAATCCGGTACGGTTCCAGAAAAATCCCCCGTTGCACAACCGGCCCCGCCGACAACCGAGCGAGCAATGAGTCCGGTTTATACGAAAGAAGACTTTGCACCGCTCGTCGAACTGATCAAGGCTTCCGTTGAGCCAGAATCATGGGGGAATAAAGCAGTCATTTCACCAGATGTTGAGTCCAAATCACTCTTGATTCGTCAGACATTCAAGGCTCATGATGAGATTACGGATCTCATCATCAAGTTGCGAAAAGGGCAGACTGCGAACATCCAGATAACATCGCTGCTCGTCAAGTTGACAACTGACGAACAATTGAAGGTGACTGGAGAATACGACGGATTTCACTCGCTGGCTGATGGTATGAAATGGTCGCTGCTCACTCCGAAGCGAAGTGAAACTTTGACGAAGGCACTGCTGGATCAGAAACCGGTCGTCATTTCGAGTCCAAGGATTATGACGATCTCTGGCCAAGCGGCGCATGTGATGGTTGGGTCGACGGACAAGAGTGTGTTCAGCGGGTTTAGCATGACAGTGACGCCGCAGCTTGTGCCAGACAGTTCAATCATCCGACTGCAGCATCAAATCTCCATCGGCACAGATCGTCAGCTTGATGCAGCCAATGATGCGACGATTAGTGCCAGCAGCTTTGCTCTGGTCGCCCAGGATCAGGGCAATGCTGGATCTGTCATGCACGAGTCCGTCGTGGGTTCCGGGCAGACTTTGTTGTTACTCATCGAACGGCCTCGCCCCGATGACGCAACCAAAAGCGTTGACCGCTACGTCCTGCTGCTGACTCCGGAACACTTGAAAGAGAAAGAAGAAAAAGTTCACGACAGCGGCGAAGCGGAAACGGAATCGTCCGTCAAACCCTGAGTATATTAGACGATAAGATCATAGTTGCGATTCAGCCACGGCAGTGGCGGCAGCACGTAGCCGTGGGTGAAACTCACGGTCACGAGAGCTCGTATGCACCAAACCCCGGCAGAAGCGACAGCTACCTGAAAAACACCATGCTGCCGCCCCTGTCGGCAACGCAGTTAAGGATTTTTTTACTGGAAATACCGGGTAAAACGAAAGCGAGCGATGCGATTCAGTCCCGGCAGGGACGGCGGCTCGATGCCGTCGGCGATAGC
>JBDNFT010000678.1:0-4128 GCA_041689695.1 Planctomycetaceae bacterium
GATTGGATGCTCGGTCGTAGCCGTACTGAATTTGAGCCAACGTTGTGCTGCTCTTCTGCCAGAGGCAATTGTCGACTCGACCAAAGCGATCGAGTCCCGAGTAGATATCCCCCGTGTTCGGATCATTCGTCGTGCCGTACAAAGTCCAGTTGATCCCCGGCTGACTCGACGCCACATTCACAAACCCTGACGCACCCAAGTACTGATACGTCGCCAGATTAAGCGAATCCGAATCATTGATGATCGATTCAGTCCGGCTGCAGGCATCGTTGATCATGCTTGCCTCCCGATGCACTATTTCTGAGGTTGTGGAAGGAGCCATTCCAAATCTGGATATAATACGCTGTGACCCCCTCGAATGGTCAATACGGCGCCCCGCGATACTTTAGAACGGCTTATTTTTAAATCCTTCTGCAGCCCGCCCTTGAACCCCAATGTCAGCCCGAATTCGCGACCGTAATTGTCTCTTGAGGCCATAAAATCTTCAGGTGATCGCAGCCCAGCTACGACTTTCTCCAATTGTTCCTGGTCCGTAATCCTTGGTCGCCCTTCCACGGAAACAGAGACGAGATCATTTGATGAAAGTCTTCTCAAAAAATTCAATTCCCTGTAGTGCGTCAGTGCGATACAGCAAGTTTCCCATACGACCACGGTGCCGACGAAAAAGACGATGTAATGAGTAATTGTCCGTTTGCCGCGAATGAGACGGTAAACAACGAAACAATATGCGAAGAATACAGCAAACAGTATTTTCAACATGACTCAAACAGTTTTGATCCGACGGACCAATCGACAGAAGCTATGTTTTTGATCAAAAGTCGGCGAATGAAACCAATTTCAAGAAAGAAAATCCGCTGGTAATCGAAAACAAATCTACTTAGTGCCCGTGAACGAAAATCTGGCCCTCTCAAGTTAATCATCTTTCTCACTCACTAAACTTTGCCGCCTCTACATTCCAAAATTCGTAGAAGAAACCTTTCAGCTGCCACAATCGCTGTTGCACTCTTCAACAGTCAGAAACGGCCCACTCCCTGCTAATTTTCCTCCCAAATACTCAACTTCTTCGGGAATGCACCGTTCCATGCAACTTGGCGGATAGATATCGTTCTGACAGCGCTGCCAGCAATAGTCATTTGCCAATTTGTGCAATGAAGCCTCGGCTTCCTCTGAGGTTGTTCTTCTTCGCCGAGTACACCGCTGTGGCTGAGGGTCGCACGAACCAAGATCGACTTCGTTTTTCAGAAAGTAATAACACCAAACCAAGCCGAATCCGGGTGTCCCGATGCCACCTCCACATTCCACAACGCCGTTTGGAAAAGTAGGCTCAAAACATTGCCCGCTATTAAACCCGATATCAACGTGGCCGCCAACGTAGTAGAACCCGCTGATTTCTAGAAACCAGCCTTTGTAAGTAGCTGCTCGACAAGTTTCACCGTCCATTCCAAAAACGATACCAATAGTTGCAGAAGCACCAGTTCCTCCGGCAAGTGCTGGCGGAAGCAGTGGGGGACCAGACGTCCTACTGACTGGAATCAGCGTTGGTGGAAGGCAAACTTTAACGTATGAAAATCGATGACGTCGTCGATTCTCATCGCAGCAACTCACGACTGACATTCCTCCGCCAATACCTTTCGCGGTGCCACCGGCTCCAATAAACACGGCGGTACCAAACGGATCGACGCCACTAATTGATGCATTGATAAAGTATAGATTCATCCCATCTACATACCCCAGCGGATCTCTGCGATTCCATGTGCCAATCATCGGCAGCAGGAATCTGTTCCTCACGTAGTACATCTGCGGAGTCGTGCCGTCCCAGCGGTAGCCTGCATACAGCGTTTCAAAGCCGACCGTTGATGCACTCTGCACGACACCTGCACCGGTCATGAAGACCGGAGTCCCGTACGCGGAATACTCAAATCGTTCACTGACAAAGCCGGTGATGTCGCAGATGGCGACGGTGTTCCAGTTGCCGTCCTGCATGGCGTAGCGGCGTTCGTTCATCACGCCGTTGTTCGCCGTTGAGCGATCTCGCATCACAAGGTCATCGATGTATCGCAGACCCCACACAAACTGGCGTTCGGCGGTTGTGCTGCTGCCGGTTCGTTCCTCCACGCACTGCCAGCCTGGCGTGTAGTAATAATGCCGAGTCTCGGTGAGCGTGCCGCTGGTGTATGTGTCTTTGCGAATGCGGAAGCCGCGAGCGTCGTACACATGTTCGCTGATCTTCTGTGTACCGTTCGAAATCAGCACGAGGCGATTCCATGCGTCGTAGCTCGCCGAAAGTTGCTGCGGCTGGGAAGTTGTGGTCTCAGTCATTGCCGACCATTGAGCTTCCGTCAACGGGTTCCATTGAGCGAGTGTCATCGGTGCCCACGCCGGAGTTGATCCGGTGCCGGTCATCACACCTGCGTTGGGAATGCCGACCATGTTGCCTGCTGTGTCATACGACGGCGTTGCCCAGGCAGTGCCGGTCGTGTTATTGACATTGGTAATCTCATTCGCCTTGTTGGCGGCTCGCGTTTGATTCAGTTCCCACGTGCCGTTGCCGTCGTTGTCCTGTTTGAACGTTTTCCAGTTGCCGGTCGCATCCAGTCCCCATTGCTGCTCAAACGTGCCGCTGGTGATGGCTGTTTGAGTCCCGTTCAGCGTGCCCCGTTTCTGATCATTCAGACGGTACAGACCATCATACGTGTAGAGCTCGTCATAGCCGGTGAGCACTCCGTCTTTTCGCCACGTACGGTTGGACGCTCGATCATAGCCGTACTGCACTTTCGGTGATGTGGATGTGTTCACGCTGCCGCTGTGTGCCTGATATGAATGCGTCTGCTGGCCGAAGTCGTTATACACATTCTGCACCTGGTTTTGCACGTTGCCAAATCCCACGCGAGGATCGTCCCATGTCGTGACTGTCAGCACCATGCCCCGCGAGTCATACACTGTGGACAGACGACGGGCTGTCCCGACGGTTAGACGCCGAGATGCGTGGCCATTGTTGCCTTGAGCGAGTATCGCGAAATGGTGTATCGAGGGCAAGACAGTGGCAGAATGAATTCTTTGATCGCGGAGTCGCGATTGTACCGGTGGGCTGACGCCGCACCGCTCACCAACGCTCCGCGACAGGTAACTCACAGGTGAGCGGCAGGTGTCAGCCTGCCGGTACGTTGCGTTTAAAAATTCCTGAGCGAGTGGCATCTTCTTGTTACCCAGTATCTGGCTCGAAGCAATTCCGGAATCCGCCAGCGTGGTGCCATAGGAATAAATGGTCTGCTGATTGCCGGTGTCGCTGTTGGACGCAGTCAGAGTGAAGACTTGGCCGTCAGCCGTGTAAGCTGTCCATGTCGTGCGATTCTGATCGGCGGCGGTTCCGCCCGAGACGTAGTTTTCGATCTGGACGATCTGCCGTCCGGCATCGTCATATTCAAATCGCGTTTCAGTGTTCTGCGGATCGAACATCGAAAACACTTCGCCGTCGTTGTTGTAGCTGGTGGTGCTGACCAGAATTGTGTCGGATCGCGTCGGGACGGTGGCCGGACGAGTGAAGGTCGCTCCGCCGTTAGTGCCGCAATCTGCCGAGGCAAACTGTCGTCCGACACCATCGATCCACGAGGAGGTCAAACTCCAGGTACCAGTCACCTTGACAAAGAAAACTGGCTCGTCTACATTATTTTGCTTGAATGAGTTAGTTGTCTTTGGGTGAGGAGAGTTGCAATGCCACGAGTGAATCGGCGTGAGATCTTTGCAGACGATGAAATACAGGTCTTTCATTTGATCAATCGCTGTGTGCGACGCACTTTTTTGTGCGGAATTGATGAAAATACCGGCAGAGATTTCTCGCATCGGAAAGACTGGATTCGAGATCGACTCGAAGTTCTCGCGGGGATCTTCGCAATTGACGTCATGGCGTTCGCAGTCCTCAGCAATCACATGCACGTCGTCGCACGGACTCGACCTGATCTCGTCAAAACATGGTCGGATGACGAAATCGCCGTGCGTTGGTGGAATCTGTTTCCTCAACGACGCCAGCAAGATGGCTCGCCCGCAGAACCGACGGAATTTGAACTCAATCACATTCGTAACGACGCATCGGGCCTGAAAGAAAAACGCAAACGGTTGTCGAATGTTTCA
>JBDNFT010000679.1:0-2617 GCA_041689695.1 Planctomycetaceae bacterium
ACAATTCGGGATTGGTTGGAGGATTTGTGTCTCGGATATCGTCTTCCGGTTCGATAAGTCCTCGCCGCATGAAATGCTTCCAGTAGCGATTTACCACAGCCTTCGCGAAGAACGGATTTTGAGGATCGCTCATCCAGTCCGCCAGCTTGAGCCGCGGATCTTCGTAGGGAGCGATTTCAGAAATCGCATCACCGAGCGCCGCAGGCTTCAACGAAGCACCGCTCTTAATGTTGGTTGCCACCGCGACACCACGCTTGTGGAAGATCAAATCTTCACCGCGCGTCGCAGAGGGCTTGCGACCGACCTGAGTGAAAAATGCTGCCATGCTGTAATAATCATCCTGGCTCCAGCGTTCGAACGGATGATGATGACACTGAGCACACTGCATTCGCACGCCGAGAAACAACTGAGCCACATCTTCCAGTTGCTGCTTGGGTTCCTTGACTCGCTTGTACCACGCAACGGGCGGATTCGCGATGACAGTCCCCGTCGCTGCCAATAGTTCACGAACAAGCTGATCGTATGGCTTGTTCGCCAGAAGACTGTCGCGCACCCAGGCATAGAACGCAAAATTCGACGTCATATCACTGGCATCATCACGGCGATTCTTGAGCATCGCCGTCCACTTGTTAGCGAAGAAGTCTGCATACTCCGGACTTCGCAGCAATGAGTCAATCACTTGTTCACGACGGTCGCTGTCTTGATTTGCTAAGAACGTCTGCGTTTCAGCGTCGGTTGGCAAACGACCTGAGATATCGAGCGTCACACGTCGAATAAATGTTGCATCATCGCAAACCGGTGATGGTGGAACGCCAATTTCTTTCAGGTTACTGAAGACAAAATCATCTACGAAGTTTTTCGAAGCGGGCACGTTTTCGACCAGTGCTCCGAGCGGAACTGACGCACTGAAAACAGCCACCCTGCCCTGATACCGAACCATTACGGCGACTTTGCCCGGGATGTCGGAAATTTTCACGAGCCCGCTATCACTGACATCGGCCATGCCTTTGTCATTTGATTCGAACAGAGCCAGCCCCGTCACATCGCGCTCACTGCCATCGGCATACTTCGCAACTGCCTTCAGTTGCTGCTCTGCATTTCGCTGAACGGTCCCACGCGATGGCTGCACTTCGATGGCCGTCAACTGCGGCGCGGACTCAGCATCATAGGCCATTCCCTGACGAACCCAGTTCAGCAGCAAGTGGTAGTTTTCAGAATCCACTGGCACGCGAACTCCGCCACCATGCGGCATACGCCCCGTCGCCTTCATCAGCAGCAAGCTATGTTCCGGAGCTGCTGGAAACAATCTGCGACCTCGATCTTCCTTCACCAGATGTTCGTAATCTTCTTCCGGCTCAAACCCAAGCAGCGAAAGTTGAAAACCGTTTCGTCCACCACCCGCCTTGGCATGACAAACACCGGCGTTGCAACCGGATTTCGTCAGCACCGGCATGACGTCGTTGACAAAACTTACGGCGCGCTGATCATCAGCATGCAACGCAGGCCCGAACAGCAATGTTGCGAACATTGCCATCACAAGGTTGCGCATTGGCTGGCGCGCGATACGAATTTTTGGGCATGAGGCCATACGATTACCGTTTCAGGCCGTGAGGAAGGATGCGACAACTGTGGGTTGTCACACAAAAACGCAGGAGGGGATCTGTCCGGAGACACTGATCAAACTTTGTCCATGGTACTTTAGTTGTGCGGCACTCGTCTATCTTCAACCGAAAATTGAACGTTTTTCCGAGAACTAAACCCCCGACGAACCGGTGCAAAAGGCCATTTGCTGCGATGTGCGCGACCGATTGCCTCTGTTAAGATCGGCCGTTCGGCTGCTTTCTGCGAGGCGAAACGTGTACATTTCGACCTTAGGGCACATTCACTGCGGCGGAACGGGAAAACGCTGGAGCCCGGCAGTGCGAAATTAGCGGATGGCAATTCTCGCTGCAGTTGAGGCGAAGAAAAACGGAAAGAAGGCGCAGGTGAAATCAGTGCCCGGTTGAGAGTAAATCCTCGCAGGGCGGAAATCCATTCCTACGGGAACACATCAACCCGCAGTTTCATCTGGCACGCTCTTAGCATTCCAGAAACCAGCGAATTGCTTATCCACGCTTCGCCAACGACAAAAAGAACCAATCGCGGCGTCGATCCAGTCCAGATCACTTTCTGGATCCGCGACGTCTGGAACAGTACCAACTCCCGGCATCGATTCTGCAAACTTCAGCCAGCGTGATGTCCAGTCATCAGAATCGTCAGGAACGCGAATCTGTTCCACCAGCAGAATGCGATTCAGAATACTGCGCAGGATTTCGGGAAGGACGAGTGACTGAAACTCGACAGACTGCACAAGTTGCTTCTTTGCAACCACACGAGGATTGACAAGTAACATCGGTTCATCGGCAAAGTCCAGTCGCCAGACTTCGCGCCCTAAATCCTGAGCACGCACGGCCAGTAACGGCACGCGACTTAACGATTGCTGTTCAGCATTCTGCGGCGTGATTCGATCACCTACAGCCAGAAGTCTTCCACGAGGCTCTTCGGTAGACACAACTTTGACGCGGAATTTCAGGCCTGCGAGTGTACCGAATTCAGACAGACGGCAACTTGCCGGCGG
>JBDNFT010000680.1:0-3966 GCA_041689695.1 Planctomycetaceae bacterium
CACCACCACCACGACCACCACCACCACCGCCTCCGCCCATACCACCCATTCCAATTGAACCAACGCCAGTTCCAGTACTTCCCAAAGATCCACCGGCGATGGCAATTGCACCGATGATATCAAGGTCTTTGTCGCGTGGCAGAGGATGCTCTCCACCACCCAGCAGTCCGGCAGTGTAGAACGTTTCAGCATCACGACTTCGAATGATCACGATATCACCTTCGTGCAGAATGATGTCTTCTTTTGTGAATGTTGGCGGCGTTGCAGGATTGTATCGCAGTGGAATACGCGTCACGTACGGTGGATCAGGAATTGGTCGTTCATCACAGAAGCATGGGTCTTCGCATTCACCATGACACTGTGAACTGCAGAGGTCATCCAGAATGGCGTCCGCACTCATGGCATCGTTGTACATCCCGCGATAGATCAACACCTCATTCTTAGCATCCGTGCCGGGCATACCACCAGTTTCACTCAGAGCGTGCAGCAGGTCGTTCTCGTAGATTGGCAGGTCCACAACATGACCAGTGCCGCGTTTGGTGACACCATTTGTTCCACCGCCTTCTTCACGAATCACCTGAACACGAATTTTCCTCTGCCGGATCAACGTCACGATAATCTGCTCTTCACCTTCTTTGATGATCTGGCGAGGATAGGTATAGGCATTCCGAACGGCTTTCGTCGCTTCCACAAGTGACATACCTTCAACCTTGATTGGATCTACGATTGGCAGTGCCAGTGTTCCGTCTTCACGAATCGGAACTGGATAACCGATCGCCGGTGGTCGGTTGGAATCTTCCGGAAAGTGAACCGGCGGCAGTTCCTGGTCGTTGCCAAGGACACCCTTGATGTAAACACCCAGCACGTCGCCAGGTCCCAGCAGATAGACCTTTGGTGGATCCTGACGCAGACGCAACATCGAGATATCAATGAAGTCGTCTTTGCGTTCCCCTGCCAGAATTTCACCGGGCACTCGAGACACGGGAATCGAACTGATCGTCGAGCAACCTGCAATCAGTGTACTGACCACAGCCATCGCAATCATCGGCATTCCGATACGACGCATGTTGTCATTCAGATTGCCGTGGTGACGAGTGGCGACCAAAGAATTTTTGGACATTTGAGCATCCTCCGTGAGCCCGAATCGGCTGCATCGACAGCCAGTTTATTTCAGGTGCAAACGAATGTTGGTAAGAAATGAGGACGATGGAAAGACGATGGAAAACAGAGTCACTGGCAATTCGCACAGCGTAAATGCGGCATCGATCAAACTATTGCTGTTCGTATGGAGGCGGAGCTAATTCACGAGGCTGAGTATTTCCGCCTTCGATGTGTTGGCCTTCGATGTGTTGGCCTTCGATGTATTTGCCTTCAGGAACTGGTGGTATTTGATCACCTTCCGTCAGTGGTCCAGGCATCTCTATCAGCCCATCGACTCCACCTTCGGTCGTATGGCCTAGTTCTGCGAAGCACGCGTCAGATGCAGGGATCTTCGAGTTCATCAGGTTCTGGCGTGCTGATGACGACATTGGCAATGTGTTGATGTTGCCGTAGCCGTCTTGCTGAGCCGCAAGGGCTCCGTGCGAGTAGCCGTCGAACCATGACTGGATCTGACTCTGACCGAGCGGCGTCTGGAAACATGGTTTCCAGTACAGTCGCGGGGGCAGCGTTGGCTGACAGCCTTTGCCACCAGCCAGAATGTTTTCGTATCCGGCTCGAAAGCCTTTGGCGAAATGGCTAGGATGATCCAGGTCGTCGTAGCACCACGACCATTCGCCCCACGCTTTGCAAGCCAAAACATAGTTACGGCAGGTCATTTCCTTTTCAAGACACATGTCCGAAATTGAATTGCAGCCTGCCGCTGAAAACAGCAGCATCGCAAAGCCGGCAAGTGTAAGTTTCTTGATCATGTTCGTCAGTCTCCGTACTGGCTTCATCTGATCGGAAGGCGTGTCTGCAACACTCTGCAGAATCGAATTCAAGGTAATGTATCAACGTCAAAAGCTATTGTGGTGCAATGTTCAGTGTCGGAATGACCTGCAATTTGTCGAGCTGCTGACGACTTAACGTGGATTCAGCGGCCTCCCGAACATTCGAACTGCTGTCATTGGCAGCCAGTTCCTCTAGACGTGCAGTGGCTGTGGTGTTCAATGCTGTGAAGTCACCCAAAGTCAGGGCCGCAGTGGCCCGGACAGAGGGTTCTGCATCTGCCAGCAAGCCACTTAAAACAGCTGTGCACTGGGGCCCAAATTCGGTACCTGCGAAATTTCTCAGTTGAGAAGTCGCCTGAATTTGAGTCTCTTGATCGCTTCCTGAACAGAGACCAATCAGCCGCGATACGGTCTGACCATCTGCCTCTCCACGTTCGATTTGCGAATCACAGAGGGCAAGCACCACATCCGGAGTTGATTGAGACTTCAACTGCTCTGCCAACGCTTCCCGCGCCTCCAGGTTGCCGGGATCGCAGTCACCCAGCAACGTTGCAGCCAATGCTTTTGTTTCCATCGAATCTCCGAGGATCAACGCATCCAGCAGCAGTTCCAGATGTTGATCAGGAGACTCAAGAGCAGCCATCACCTGATCGTTTGTCACCACGCGACCGCTGCTCTTTCGCCAACCGTCTGATTTGCCAGAGGCACGTTGGATTTGCTGAACAGGTGCAGAACTATGGGCAGCGTTTGAGATGATTGAACTCGTCTCCGCTAACGTCGCTGTGCCCGCAATCGGGAGCTGCGGCAACATTTCGAAGTCGTCGGCGGCAGCGGTGTTAGTGTCGACCGGCGACGACAAGTGTACTGTCGGTTCGCTCTCGGTCTGAGTTGTAACACTGGCAGGTCTGACGTTTGATTTTGGAGGGCTGACAATATCAGCTGCGGCAATCGCACTTGCCGTTCCGCTCGGACCAAACGACTGTTCTTTGCGGCGTTCAGCCAATTGCTGAAGTTGACTTCGCAACTCAGAATCCTGCGGGCGATTCTTTAGTGCTCTGCGATACATGACTTCTGCTTTGTCGTAACGACCCTGGTTTTCAAAGACGCGACCGATCGCGGCAATGCGATCAGTATCGCTGCGGTTCTCCCGATGCGCTGGGCGTGAATCCGTAACCACGGCGCTGATGGCTGAACAACCAACGCCGGAGGCCGATAGGACGCTCCCAAGCAGCAGCACCAATGGCTGACTGAATCTCATCTCAAATCCCCCCTTTCGACCGACACTGCATCGCTTTCGACGCTGTGAAGAATCGAAGTACGCCCCCGGAATATGCCGCCAATTACCCCTAACCTGCCAGTCCGGACTGCAGGCTGCAGTCCGATTAGAAATCGATCAGTCGATCCCCTGACACCTACCATCGCCAATCGCGTTGCAATGGTTTCCACCCCACTTATTCATCGGATCGTTTCCCCAGGCAACATTGGTCTTTTTCGGAGAATTCTCTTGACCGTCGCCATCGGATCGGGCAGGTGCCAAAATGTTGCGAAACAGGAAAAAATTGATTCAAGTCCGCAGCCGGTCGATTTTTGATGCCTTCCCGGAGAAGATGCAAATTCGACAACAGAAAAGGATTTACCAGCCGCTCGATGTAGGACGGGTCTCCAGACCCGTCCTGATCAGACCAAGATTAGGTCCGGACGGGTCTGGAGACCCGTCCTACGGTAAAACAAAATCCGCCGATCGCCTGCATCCGACTTCGAACTAATTCATGATCTCCATCGCCAGCACCGCCACATTCCTCGCAGTTGCAGCATCACTTGCCGCCATCTATTCGGCCGCGCAGGTTCGATCACTGCTGACCGCATGGAATGTTCGACAGGCATGGAACTGGATGTTAGCTGCGTTGTTTTCACTGCTGATGCATTCCGTTGTGAGCATCCCGCAGCTCAATTGCAGTGACGCAGTGATCTCAGCCGCTGCCTACTTCGCCGCGACAATGCTGCTGACGCCGCTCGTCACAATCCTTGGTGCCCG
>JBDNFT010000681.1:0-1764 GCA_041689695.1 Planctomycetaceae bacterium
CACATGCCGGTATTGACGCCATGGCACGATTTCAACTTTCGGACGGTTGTCAACTGCCGCAGGAATTGTCCGCGCAGCGATTTGATGCAAGAGTCCATTTGCTGCAACAGTTCGATACCACACGACCGCTATTGGATCGCGCGGCGGAGATCGGAAACTATAACGCTCAACAGCAGCGCGCCTTTTCACTGATTGGATCAAATCGGATTCGCGAGGCTCTGGACGTCGGTGGCGAATCTCAAGCACTGCGAGAACGTTACGGAATGTCGTTGTTCGGCCAGTCCTGCCTTGCAGCGCGGCGACTTGTGGAAGCCGGCGCGCGGTTTGTGTCGGTGTTCTGGGATCCCTTCGGTCCGCATGGCGCATCCGTGTGGGATACGCATTCGAACCATTTCCCGAGACTCAAAAACTATCTGTTGCCGGTTTTCGATCAGAGCTATTCGGCATTAATTACAGATCTGGACGATCGAGGCATGCTTGATGAAACGCTGGTGCTGTGTACCAGCGAGCATGGTCGTACGCCGCAGATTGATTCGAATATCGCCGGCGGTGGTCGCAATCACTGGTCGCGTGCTTATTCGTCCGTTTTTGCGGGAGGTGGGATGGCTCGCGGTCGTGTTGTCGGCGAAACGGATTCCATTGGCGGAGATGTCGTCGATACGCCAATTTCACCTAAGGATATGCAAGCCACAGCTTACCATTTGCTGGGTTACGATGAATCAACGACGATGCCCGATCAGCAGGGCCGCCCGCATCCCATCGCAGGAAATGGTAGAGTACGAAACGAACTGCTCGGATGAAGCTCGGATGAATGCGTTGCGTCGGCACGTTGCCGAAAACAGTCTTCAAAGTAACGCCGGAAACACTATGATCGAAAAACTACAGGAGAGTCTCTCGTGAAATTCCACAGTACCTTTTTCCCAATTCCGTTTGTGGTCGCAATCATGTCGATCATCGTTCCCCTGAGCCGCCCGTGCGATGCCGCTCCTGACGACGCACCTGCGCAGGGTGCTTCGAAGGTTGTGCCAATGGGGAAAGACGTGACTTTGGAGGTCGTGTACATTGCGCCGGGTGAGTTCAAAATGGGCAGCACTGCCGCCGAACGGGAATGGGCGACAGGCATCGAAGGTGGAGCGACGCCGGGGACAGATCGTGAATCGTATGAAGGTGAAGTACCACGACTGATGCGAGTCAAAGACGGCTTCTGGATGGGGCGTACTGAAGTCAGTGTCGGCCAGTTTCGGCGATTCGCAGATGAATCGGGTTACTTGACCGATGCGGAGAAACCAGGCGGGCATACTCAAGTGTTTGATCCGGAATGGGATGGATACAATCTGCGAGGAACAATTACACATCCGTGGAAGCCAATGGAAGGGAAAAGCTGGCGTGATCCGAATTTTGAATTTCCGATGCAGGAAAATTTTCCAGTCGTCTGTGTGAGCTGGAATGATGGCCGAGCGTTCTGCGCATGGCTGACGAAAACGGAACGTGAGGCCGGTCGTTTGCCGGAAGGTCTCGAGTATCGACTGCCTACGGAAACGGAATGGGAGTACGCTTGTCGCGGGGGCTTGGAAAGCAAGGCGTTCGGCTGGGGTGACGACCTGAAAGACGGTCAGGGCCGACTCAATATTTCCGCTGTCGATTTTTTGCCTGGTCGTAAGACGATCTGGCCACTTGCGAATGCACCCTGGAGTGACGGCTATTCGTTCGTCTCGCCGGTGGATCATTATGGTGAAAAAGGCCGGAATGGATTCGGCATGGCGG
>JBDNFT010000682.1:0-2304 GCA_041689695.1 Planctomycetaceae bacterium
TCTCTTCCGCCTTTTCGAAATGAGTCGATCCGGCAGGCGGCAATCCGCGACCGATCATCACTTCAAACGCGCCGCCGATGACACGTTTGAATTCTTTGAGGCTCGCGGCATCTTGCGGAGTCAATGCGGCGATTTGTTTTTGCTGAGCCGTATCCAAAGCGTGCAACAGAGCGACCTCAGTCGCTTCTGTTTTCACTGGTGCGGGATGTTCAGCGTCAAAGACAGTGGCCTCTTCGATCGTCAGTGGCACATAGTCACGTTCGACGATTTCATCGGCACCAAGTTTAAAGACGCGATTGAAGAGGTCGTACATCATCATGCGTCTGTGCTGATTGAAGTTATGCGGAAACTTGAAGTATTTCGCATGAACATTTTCCGGCACGCCCAGCATCGCGTAATGCTTTTGAAGTTCAGGCAATTCCTTGGTTTCAATTTCCACCGTCCAGTCGTCGGCACCGCTCATGGCGATCGGACGTGGTGCAACCAGGGCGGCGATTTCAATATTGCCAGTGTTGACGCGTAGGTATGATGCGTTTTCGCACGTGCATCCGCCTTGCATGGCCGTTGAAACCATGACGGCTGGAAATGCTGCAGCAATGCGTTCGTCAAGTGCCGCGAGAATAAACGTCTGAGTTCCACCACCGCTGGCACCCGTCACACCGATCCGAGTCGCATCGCAATCTGGACGAGACGACAACCAGTCCACGATGCGGATGGAATTCCATGTCTGCAAGCCCAGCGTGTTCCACAATCGAAGTTCGGACTGTGCGCTGAACATGCCCCAAGTGTCGGGTGAACTAAGTTCTGGCCGCTGCTTGGCGAATCCGTGTGCCATCGGTTGAGTAAACGAACTGCCGTCTGCGTAGCCCATCATATCGTACAGAAACACCATGCAGCCCATGCGTGCCAATTGAACGCAACGCGCCTGCAAAGGATGTCGTCCTCCGACTTCAAATTTTTCGCCACCGGATGCAAGTTCGGTCTTGATGGCCGTCTCGCCATGATCGTGAAAACGGCCATTTGGCCAGTGGCCGTGTGGACAAAGGATCGTCGGCAGTTTACCGGTTACGTTTTTGGGCAGGTACAGACTTCCAGTCACCAGCAGTCCCGGGCTGCTTTCAAAATACACGCGATCAACGGTGTAGTCATCTCGTTCAACGCGACCATGCACAGTCGCCGTGATTGGCGGACGTTCTGGCATTGGCCACAGGCCGCACGCGACTTTCATTTGTTTCAGAACAAATTCCTTACGCACATTCCATTCTTCGACGCTGGCTGAAGGCGTAAACGGAAAGTAGCCGTTCAAATCTTTTAACCCGCCAATGCGTGCATCGCCCGGAACCAGTGTCAGAGGATTCGAACTGACCGAACTGGCAAACAACATTTCCGATGGAAGCAGACTTGCGACGGCGGCTGATGATGCCAATTGCAGCATGGCGCGACGACTGACGGAACGATTGGTCATGGTAAGTTCCTTAAGGCGGGAGGGTGTTTTGAATGTGCAAGAGAGCAATATGAGAAGATGTTGAACGGCATTCGTCAATTGAACCCGCTGGATTCGTGTCGAATGGGGTGTGCAGCAATGTTCATCTGATCTACTGGCGAGCGGCCCATTCGGCAAGTTGTTCGCGATTGATCTTCACGTTGTGGCGTGTATCCACGGGTAAGCTTTGATGAAACAGGATGCGTTTGATGCCGACGGTGAGGGGATTTTGTTTGCCAAGTTGCAATAATTCATCGCGCAGCAATTGGCATTCTTGTTCTGAGGAGGGAAATCGGCCGCCTTCAGGTTCAGCAACGATGACGGGAATCTGCTGACCTTTGGGACCGATTCCAACCAACGCGCTGCGATAGATGGCAGGATGGTTGTTAAATATCGCTTCACAGCAGACGGAATACATAGGACCCGTTGACGCTGAAACAATGTGGGCCTTGCGACCGCAGAACCATAGTCGTCCGACCGCGTCGAAGTAGCCAACGTCTCCCATGCGATGCCAGAATGAATTTCCATCCTTGATCTTGGCCAGTGCAGTCGCGTCCGGACGCTGGAAGTATTCACGAGTCGCCACTGGCCCACTGACGATGATTTCTCCGATCTGTCCGTCAGGAATGCTGACAACTTGATCGATAGTACGTAATTCACCGAAATTGGTTTCGATGATTCTGACTTGCATGTGATCGAAGACGCTGCCGACGCACGTGCCTTTTCCTGCGGCTGTGAGTGCGGCAGTTTCCTGAAGGACTTCCCGGGCGGAGATGGATGCGACCGGCAGACATTCGGTGGCTCCGTAGGGTGTAAAAAAA
>JBDNFT010000683.1:0-5675 GCA_041689695.1 Planctomycetaceae bacterium
ACGCCACAGACTTCTTCATGACGCGCGCGGATTTCACGACCTGCGGCAGAAACATCTTGCCCGCACCGAAGAGCGTACCGACGACGTTCATGCCGTCCATCAGCGGCCCCTGAATGATGTCCAGCGGTCGCCCATACTTCAGGCGAGCTTCTTCCGTATCGCCGTCGATGTAATCGGTGATGCCCTTCAGCAGAGCATGCTGCAGACGCTGCTCAACGGTGCCGCTTCGCCATTCTTCGACCTTCTCCTTGCCACTGGCTTTGGCTTTGACCCTTTCGGCGAAGTCAATCAGCCGCTCGGTCGCATCGGGACGACGATTCAGCACCACGTCTTCGATAAAGACAAGCAGTTCCTTGTCGATTTCGTCGTAAACTTCCAGTTGCTGCGGATTGACGATGCCCATGTCGAGCCCCGCCTGGACCGCGTGATACAGGAACACCGCGTTCATTGCTTCACGAACGGCGTCGTTGCCTCGGAAGGAAAACGACACGTTGCTCACGCCACCCGAAGTCTTCGCTCCTGGACATTCCTTCTTGATGCGACGCACGGCTTCGATGAATTCGACGGCGTAGTTCGAATGTTCTTCCATCCCAGTGCCGACGGTCAGAATGTTCGCGTCGAAGACGATGTCCGTTGGCGGGAAGCCGACTTTCTCCGTCAGCAGTTTGAACGCTCGTTTGCAGATCCGAACCTTCTCTTCGCAAGTCGCGGCTTGGCCAGTTTCGTCAAACGCCATCACGATCACAGCCGCACCATAACGACGAATCAATTTGGCCTTACGAAGAAACTCCTCTTCGCCTTCCTTCAGGCTGATACTGTTAACGATGCTCTTGCCGTGAACGCACTTCAACCCGGCTTCCAGAACTTTCCAGTCGGAACTATCGATCATGATGGGCACACGGATGTTGTCGTCGTGCAGCAGCCATAGGAATTTCTCCATGCAGCGAGGCCCGTCCAGAAGGCCCTCATCCATGTTAACATCGATCACCTGCGCGCCACCTTCGACCTGATCGCGAGCGATGCTGATCGCTTCGTCGAACTTGTCTTCACGAACCAGCCGCAGAAACTTGCGAGATCCCGCGACGTTGGTTCGTTCGCCAACGTTCATGAAATTGGCTTCAGGACGCAGGGCCAGATAGTCAAATCCCGAGTACGTCGACCAGCCGTTCCCTTGAGGAATCTTGCGAGGTTTCATACCTTTGACGGCTTCGGTGACGTTGCGGATGTATTCCGGCGTCGTCCCGCAGCAGCCACCGACGATGTTCAACAATCCAGACTTGCCAAGTGAATGCACAATTCCCGCGAAGTCACCGGCATTGGTATCGAAGCCACCCATTCCGTCCGGCATTCCGGCGTTCGGATAGCAACTCACATACGTAGTCGACATATTTGACAGTGTCTCAAGATACGGCTTGATCTGCTTCGGCCCGAGCGCGCAGTTGAAACCGATGCTGAGCGCCGGAAAGTGTTCAACGGCGGAGTAAAACGCTTCAACGGATTGACCGAGTAAAGTAACGCCGCCAGTAAATACAGTGCCTGAGATCAGCACGGGAATCTCGCGGCCTTTTTCGGCGAACACTTGCTGAATGGCAAACAGACACGCTTTCATGTTGAGAGTATCAAAGCTGGTTTCGGGCAGCAGCAGATCGCAGCCGCCGTCCATCAGTCCGCGAATCTGTTCCGCGTACGATGGGACCATCTGGTCAAACTGAAACGGTCGACTTCCCGGCTTATCGGCGTTCATTGAGAGCTGTACTTTTGTCGGTCCGATGCTGCCTGCGACGTAACGCGGCTTTGTGGTGTTCCGGGCCGTTTCTTTGTCGGCGACCGCGCGGGCGAGTTCAGCACCGGTCTTGTTGATTTCGTACGTCAGGTGCGAAAGTCCGAACTCCTCCATCGACACAAGGTTGGCGTTGAACGTGTCCGTTTCGATGATGTCCGCACCGGCGTCGAGGTACTGCTGATGGATACCGGAGATCAGCTTCGGCTGAGTCAGCACAAGCAGGTCGGTGGCGTTGCGGATATCAATGTTGTGATTCTTGAAACGCTCGCCGCGATAACCTTCTTCGGTCGGGTTATTCGACATGATCAACGCACCCATCGAGCCGTCGATGACAAGGATGCGTTCTTCGAGGAGGTTACGGATATCAGGGCGGTTAGAAGTCATGTGAATTCATCAGATAGATTTGGAATGGTTGGTATACTGCCCACGGCGAGTTTAGATGCCCTTGTTCCGAGGCTCCAGCTTCGGCACACACTGCTCTGGAGGCTCCTGCCTCCCATGTTTTCGCAGGAGGCAGGAGTCTCCTGCGCATTCCGTTCCAGGGCTGGAGCCCCGGAACGAGACTTGACGGCCTCATTCCGGGCCGCGCGAAGTATTACGTTGCTTTCAATTCATTCATCAAATGTGTGACCAGATCCGCCGTGGCCACCGACGCTTGAGCTCCGCTTTTCAGGTTCTTGACTTGCCAGACGCCAGCCGCGAATTCATCGCCGCCTGCGATCACAGCCAGCTTAAATCCCTTTTTGTCGGCGTACTTCATTTGCTTGCCAATGTTCTTTGCTTCCGGATAAACCTCTGTCGCAATGCCAGCCGCGCGGAGTGTTCGGCCGAGTTGCAGATAATCGATGACTCGATCGGTATCAAACATCGTGACCAGCACAGGTGCCGGAGTTGTCGCTTTTTGCACTTGCCCCAATTCTTCCAACGCCGCCAGCATGCGATCCAGTCCCAGGCTGGCACCGACGCCGGGAAGCTGCTGAGCGGTGAACAAATCGGCGAGATTGTCGTAACGCCCGCCGGAGCACACGCTGCCGATTTCCGGAAGATCGCCGAGCAACGTTTCGTAGATCGTGCCCGTGTAATAATCAAGGCCGCGTGCAATCGAGACGTCGAGCGAAACACGATTCGCTGGCCAGTCGCAACTGTTGACCGCAGCGAAAAGTTCAGTCAGATTCTGCAAACCAGTTTCCCCAATCTGGCTGCCAGCCAGCATGCCTTCCAGAGATTTCAGAATCTCATTCGGCGTACCTTTCAGTTGTGCCATGTCGAGCACCTGGTTGGCTCCTTCAGCCGGGATGCCGACTTTTTCGACCATCTCGGTCACGACGGCATCGCGACCAATTTTGTCCAGCTTATCGAGCGATCGAAGAATGCCGACGGCGTGTTCCTGCAGGCCGCATTTTTCAAGCAGCCCGTTGAGTACTTTGCGATTGTTCACTCGAATGGTGAAACGTTCGATCCCGATGCGTTCGAACAGATCATTGATCACAAACAGCGTTTCGATGTCGGCGGAGTTGCTCATCGTGCCGATGGTGTCGAAATCGCACTGCATAAATTCGCGAAAACGACCTCGCGCGGGACGTTCGCCTCGCCACACGGGTGCGATGTGATAACGTCGAAACGGAAGACCCAGTTCCTGAACATACTGGGCGGAAAACCGTGCGAGTGGTACGGTGAGGTCGAATCGCATAGCGACGTCGCGATCACCCTGATCGGTGAATCGGAAGACTTGTTTGTCAGATTCCTCGCCGCCCTTTCCGAGCAGCACTTCAGCGTATTCGAGAGCCGGTGTATCAATCGGCGCGAAGCCGTAGCTGCGGTAAACGGATCGCGCGATGTCGATGAGGTGTTCGCGTGCCATCATTTGATCCGGCAGGAAGTCGCGAAAGCCGCGAAGTGTTTGTGGTTTGATGCGTTGTTTTTTTTCAGACACTCAGAAACACCTGTGACCAAGTTTATATGGATATTTTGTTTAACGGCTAGCCGAAGGCGTCGGAGAATTGAGGCAACAAGGTCGCCTTCGGCTTGCCGTTAAACGAACAAGTTACGTTGTCGAAGTCTTCAGTGTTCCGACAACTTTCGCTACGCTATCAGCATTCAGAGTCTTCAATGCCGCCGGAAGTTCGCGGATGAGTTGATTGGCAAGACCAGGATTGTAGAAGTTCGCTGTCCCGACCTGAACCGCAGTGGCACCGACCAGCAGAAATTCCATCACATCGTCGATCGATTGAATCCCGCCGATGCCGATGATTGGGATCTTTACCGCCTGCGAGACCTGCCAGACGATTCGCAGTGCCAAGGGCTTGATGGCTGGGCCGCTCAAGCCACCAAGAATATTGCCGAGTACCGGGCGGCGGCGTTTCCAGTCCACCGCCATGCCTTGAAATGTATTGATGAGCGACACTGCATCCGCACCCGCGTCGGCGACGGCTTTAGCGATCGGAATAACGCTGGTGACGTTTGGCGTAAGTTTGGCAATGACCGGGATCTGGCACGAATTTCGAACGGCGGCCACGACTTCGGCGGCGAGTTCCGGGGTTGTGCCAAAATCGACACCACCGTATACGTTCGGGCAGGAGATGTTCAATTCAATCGCCGCGACGCCTTGGCATTCGTTCAGCACGCCAGCCATGCGTCGGAAGTCGTCGTGAGTCTTCGCTGCGATGTTGACGATGATGGCCGTCCCGAGACTGTTGAGATACGGCAGTTTTTCCGAGACGAATTGAGCGAATCCGTCGTTGTCGAGTCCAATGGAATTCAGCATTCCGCTGGCGGTTTCAACGGTTCGTGGCGGGGGGTTTCCGGGGCGAGGTTGCGGCGTCACGGTTTTCGGAATGATGCCGCCGAGTTCTTTGAAATCGACGAAGGCCGTCATTTCCTTCGCATAGCCAAAGGTGCCCGAGGCAACGAGGATCGGATTCTTGAGCTGCAGTCGATTCAGGCTGACGTTTAACGCCGTCATTTTTTCATCCAACGTAATTTATACTCAAACATGCAGCTTGCGATGATAGTAGCCATCACTCTCCGAGTGATGAATGCCACGGGCCGCGATTTGCAGCCTTCGTCACTCGGAGAGTGACGTCTACTTTGTCAAAACGAGTACCATTAGGCGCTAGCCTTCCATGATTTTCGCAGGAGGCAGGAGCCTCCCGAGCAAGGCGTTCCAGGGCTGGAGCCCTGGAACGAGAAAAGACCATTTTTGCTACGGTGTTGCCGGTTCAGTGATTTTCGCTTCTGCCGCAGCCTTGGGCGGAGCAGCAACTTTAGCAACGCCGCTCATCGCCACGATCAGCAGTCCGAGCACGGCAGCAATCGCCATCCACTTGCCAGCGTTGTCGCGAAACTTCTGAGTCCCTTTGGATCGGCCAACAAGCACTGACGCAATGAAGAACACTCCTAGGGCAAGGACGATCTTCGTATCGACCATGGCGTGCCAAAGCCCATCACCTCGATGCTGAGGCACCATCTTGATGTAGTTGTAAAAGCCGCTCAGCAGCAACCCGGCGATTCCCCCGTGGACGAATTTTTTGAATCGTCCACGAATGGCATCACGCAGTTCTTTCGGTTGGTCTTTTAGAACCGGATGAACGACAAATCGCAGGCAAATCGTGCCGCCGAGCAGCATGATTGCCGAGCCAATGTGTACCCAGCGGGCAGCGATGCTTAGAATAAGATCCATATTCCCTCCAAAACGTGCGGTTTAGTTCGTCATTTCGACTCGTCAATGATGTACATGACGCATGCCTCCATTGTGTGTGGTCTCGTCACTATTTACAACGGATCAAACGGCGGACACCAATCCGTCTCTCACATGGTTTTGCGCTATCAGATAGTGGAGCAGGTGATGCGGCCGATTGCATTTTGAAATACCACCCTGAATTTACCGACGACA
>JBDNFT010000684.1:0-2143 GCA_041689695.1 Planctomycetaceae bacterium
CGAAACGTACGTCAGGCTTTCCAGCCTGACATGAAGCACAACCAGTCAGCCTGGAATGGCTGACGTACTTTATTTTAAGACCGTTCCTAAAACAGTCAGCAGACGGTCGATGTCCGCTCTTGTAGTATACAGATGAGCCGACACGCGAAGAAAGCGACGACCGCTCCAGGATCCGACGGGAACTTCAATCTGATGTTCATCGCGAAGTTTAAGCTGCAAAGGATCAGGCGATCCATGATAACCAGGTTTCCAGCCCGGTGGCTGAGGTAATTCAACAGCAGCCATGCTCACGAAATCAGATTCCGTGGGAGTGCAGAAAGTGCTGACGCCGGGCATCTGCAATAGCTCGCGTCTTGCGTAGCTGACGAGTCCATGCGCGTGTTTGCGGAACTGTTCGAGACGTTCCGAGGTGAAAAATTTCGCAGCATCACCCATCGCCAGTAGTGGAGCCGGGTCACGTGTGCCCAGCCAGTTTGTGCGATCTTTCCACGAGGCTGCTCGACCAGCAATACTTCCACCCCAACTGACGATGGGGCTGCGAATGGTAGCATGATGTCGCGGATGAACCCAAAGAAACCCGCTACCAAACGGCGCGCACAACCATTTGTGACCACTGGCACAGTAGTAGTCGCAGCCAAGATCGTTGAGATTCACGTCAAGCATTGCAATCGCATGCGGCCCGTCAACACAGACGGGAACATTGTGCCGTGCAGCCATTTGGCAGATGGCTTTGATTGGCAACATGCAGGCAGTTGCCGACGTAACGTGGCTGACGACGATAAGTTTTGTGCGCGGCGTGATTGCTGATTCCATTGCCGTGACGACTTCGTTGGGCGACGGTGGAAATGGCAAGATCGCCGTAACCAGCTTCGCTCCGGATTCTCGGCACTTTGCCTGCCAGATATTTTTGACGGCACCGTATTCATGATCGTTGATCAGGATTTCGTCGTCAGGCATTAAGTTGATGCTGGCCGCGACCACGTTCATGGCCACGGTGGCGTTGTCGATCAATGCGAGACGATCGGGTTGAGTTCCCAGAAATCCTGCCAGCACCGCTGACGTACGATCCAGTTCAACTTCCATTTCCTGGCAGAAGAATCGCATGGGTTGGCGTTCCAGCCGCTGACTCCATGCCTCACGCGCCTGCTGAACGGAAAGTGGCGAAGGCCCGAAAGAGCCATGATTCAGGTAGGTCGTGTCTGGATCGAGTTTCCAGTACGATGACAACGATTGGTCATTGCTCACCAGCGTGAAACTCCGGTAGGAAAACGATACTGCGAATCTGAATTTGGTCATGCGGCAGATACCAGTTTACCAAATCAATAGCCGAGTTGCAGGAATCCGACCTGGGACAGGTCGGACGACAGGAGGCAGATTTGTCCTCAAATCTGCATTCTTCAGCATGGCCGATAGGAATTGGTGGCATGGCATACAAACTCGGCATCGGTAAATTCCGTTGCTACTGCTCGTCCAACCGCAGTTCGGCCCACCGTCAGAATCGAACTTCTCGAATCCCAGCATTGACGTTTTGCGTGGGGATATCTGTTGTGGCGGCCAAACCGCTTGCCTAGACTTCCGCCAGTGTATTCGGCAAAACGCCGAAAATCGTGCTCACGTCGCGTTTCAAATTCATTCAACTTTAGCACGCAGGTAACAGGTAACAATGGCGAACTATTTCTTCACGAGCGAATCCGTCAGCATGGGACATCCGGACAAAGTGTCCGACCAGGTTTCAGACGGTATTCTCGATGCATTGCTGGCACAAGATCCAATGTCTCGCGTCGCGTGCGAAACACTCTGCACGACCGATCTTGTTGTTCTCGCCGGTGAAATCACAACCACAGCACAAGTTGATTACGCTGCTGTCGCACGCAAAGTGATTCGCGACATTGGTTATACGTCCGACGATATTGGTTTCAACGCGGATACATGCCGTATTTTTCTGGCACTGCACAGCCAGTCTGGCGATATCGCTCAAGGTGTTGACCGCGACGGCGCCGGCGACCAGGGCCTCATGTTTGGTTACGCTTGCGATCAGACAGAAGAACTGATGCCAGTTCCAATCGCGTATGCTCATCGCCTGATCAACCGTCTGGCTGAAGTACGACTCAAGGGCGGAATCACCTGGTTGCGACCTGACAGC
>JBDNFT010000685.1:0-3252 GCA_041689695.1 Planctomycetaceae bacterium
CGAGCGGCCTCGATGCCACAGCAGTGATTTCCATGCCAGATAGAGTGCGTTCTTCATGCGCGTCGCTGCGTCACTTTCAGGCCAGACGATTCTATTGGCTATTGATGAATAATATCGATGCAGAACTATACAGAATTCGGCACAGGATTGCCTTTGGGAACATGGCAATTCCGGTAGGTCTTTTCTGCCGGAAAGGACTGCCATCATAAATCGTTGCCGTGAACTCCGGCATCCCGATTCTGACATGGCACCCTTTTTCTGGTCGCGGTCGCGGCAAAGCCGCGAAGTCCCGCTCGGCAAGCGGGACCTACCTAGTCGCAGTCGCAGGCTCCAGAAACTGATCAAACGGAATGACTCGATCAAAATACGGCAACAGCGAATGGTCGTGGGTCACCATAATCAAAGTGGCACCGGACCGCTGTGTCTCAGCCAACAACAGACGAACGATACGCTCGGCATTAACAGGATCAAGATTTCCAGTCGGCTCATCCGCCAGCACAATCTGCGGAGACAACAACAACGCTCGGCAGATCGCGACACGCTGTCGTTCGCCCTGCGAAAGACGTGTGACAGATCGCCGCACGAAGTTCGACATTTCCACACAATTCAATAGTTCGTCAGCCCGTTCGCGAAGAGCTCTTGTGATCGTCACTGAAGGGTGAATGCGACACGGCAACAGCACGTTGTCGAGCACATTCAGATAGTCGATCAATTGAAAATCCTGAAAGACCTGGCCGACATTCATCAGCCGAAACAAGCGGCGGTCTCCGTCACCCAATCGATGAACAGCGGTATTTCCAACCGTAATTTCGCCACCAGTCCCAGGCAGAATTCCCGCGACCAAATTCAGCAGCGTCGTTTTCCCTGATCCACTCGGCCCCACAATCACGGCAGCCCGACCGGCTTCCAAAGTCAACTGCGGAATCCGCAATCGAAAAGTTCCGTCGCCGTAGGTGAATGTGAGATCATTGATGGAGATCATGGCTTCAGCACAATCTTCCCTGACAACGTTCCGGCAGACTTCAAAGTTTTTTCTTCCTGCAGTTGATGAGCTTTTGCTGCCTCCGAAATGGGCAGCGTCACTCCAATGAGCGGCTTGTAACTTCCATCAGCCAGCATGTTGTTAAGCTCAATCGCTGACGCCCGCTGTTCCACCGGCGATGCGTTAAACATCGCGAACCCAATTGCTCGAAGATCTTTGACATAGAACGGACCAACAGGAAACTCCGGCCGCGAATCGCGTCCCGCCATCAGAATGATTCTGCCACGCGGTGCCATGAGTGAAATAGTACGATCCAGCGTTGGCGTTCGCTGTGTTTCAAACCAGAGATGAATAGGTCCGGTGGATGCTGTGATGTCTGTGAATCGCTGGTCAATGTCCTGAGTCCGATACTCGATCACGTGAGCTGCCCCAAGACGCAAACATTCTGCCGCTTTCTCCGGCGAACCCGCCGTCGTGATCACCGTCGCACCTGCGGCTTTTGCCAGCTGCACCACTGCCGAACCTACTCCGCCTGTGCCGCCATTCACAAAGACCACTTCACCAGCTTTTAATCCGCCATGCAGAAAAAGCCCCAGATGAGCCGTGATGCCAACAAGCGCGCCGGCAGCAGCAAAGTCACTGCGGACGCCTTCGGGAATCAGATACAACCACTGTTCATCGATTGCGCAAAGTTCAGCAAATGAGCCCTGTCGCCCGGCCAATCCCTGATTGCTGCCCCACACTCGATCGCCGACTTTGAATCGTTCGACGCCCGGACCAACCGCTTCGATAAGTCCAGCGATATCACACCCGATGATATACGGATTTGGCAGAGCCGCCTTGACGATGCCCGATCGAATGTAGGTATCGATTGGGTTGACAGCGACGGCTTCGGTTCGAATCAGAACCTGTGACTTGTTGATCACAGGCACAGACATTTCGGCCCACTGAATAATCTCCGGCGCGCCGGTTGTCGTAATGATCGCAGCCTTCATTTCGGAACTCCCGTTGCTCGACATCGTGAACTAAAACCAAAGACGCAGATCGCAATCAGCATCATACCACTAATCACTACCCCCAGCATAAAACTGCGAGGACGATAAGTCCATTCGATCTTGTGCTCTCCCCCAGAAACCTGAACACTGCGACGAAATCCGCGAGTTGTCGTCGCGACGGCGTCCGAATCATCAACTTTTACCTGCCAGCCTGGAAACATGAGTTCATTGGTTGAGACAACAGCGTCCTCATTCAGCACGACATTCAACACCTGTCGCGATGGACGCGGTTCAATCCATGTCGCCTGTTCCAGAGCTGCCGCCGGTTCTGACACAAGACGTCCTGGTGCTGATTTGATCCGGTACAGAAAACAGGGAGCATTCCCACGCGCCCAGACTCTATTTAGGAAACTGTCCGGCGCGGCGGCGACCAATTCAAGATCCGGCGGTGGTTTAGCAATAGCTTCCTGAGTCAGAAGATGAGTGATACCGCGATCCCGCATTCGCAGAACTTCGCCGTTCGGTGGGAACTCCGCACCTGCATCAGCTGGAATCGTGTCGAACAAAGCGTCGTCTTGAAAGTACTCAGCGGGTCCGAGTCCCAGATATTGCGGCACACAGCTCACGCCAAACAGATTCCCGACATTCGGCCCCGGAGCAAGCAGCCGAGCGCCGGGTTGCCTGGCCAGTTCGGCGGCGATCCAGCTTTCCGACAATCCGGCGATTGGCGGTGTCGGCACAATTTGAGCGTCGCAAACCGGAGCATCGCCTGACGCAAGCAGATCAGGCAACGTGATCGCCGCGATGAGTGCCGTGATAACAAATTGCAGACTGCGTGATTTTCGTCGCAGCAAAGAATCGAGCACAAGCCCCGCGACGATGGCTAGTCCCATCGTTGTGATGATCGTGTATCGAGCTGGTCCCATAAAAAAACCAAATCCTGGCAGGTGTTTCATCACAGGCACCAACCAACCGAACCCATAGACCACTGCAACGCTTGATAACAACATCCAGATTTTCCAGTTTGTATCCAGCAATCGCTGTCGCACGGAATACTGCAGCAAACAAAAGATGAGCCCCAATGGAATGAGCCCCACATAAAGATGGGCTTCAACCTGGTTCGTATCGGCTGGCGACATTAAGAACGGAAACTGCAGCATCTGTCTGGACTGCACAATCTCCGGCGAATGCCAGTACCACCAACTCGCAACCAGTTGACTCAAATATATCGGCGGCATGTGACCGTACATTGGATTGAAGACAGCATGACCGCCA
>JBDNFT010000686.1:0-1681 GCA_041689695.1 Planctomycetaceae bacterium
AAATTGCAAATTCAGCGCACATCGGCGGACTGGTGTTTGGCTTTCTGTACTTTCGCTGGCACATGCGTATCACTCGTTGGTGGGATCAGTTTGCAGGACGTATTACGTCACGTCGAAAACGAGGACAGTTGCGAGTCTTCACGGAAACCCCGGAGCCGGAGTCGAATCTGAGCGTACAAGTGGATGGCATCCTCGAAAAAATCAGCCGCGAGGGCGAGGCGAGCCTGACTTCACGCGAACGCAATATTCTGGCTCAAGCCAGTCGGCAGTACCGCAAGGGCAAGGATTAGCTGGAGATCCCGTCGGCGGAGCGACGGGTGTACAGTACACCCGTCGCTCCGCCGACGGGAAAGTTCTGCGCCGCTAACTAACTGGCATTGCATGACCTTACGGCTTTCAATCATGGCAATGCTGATCGTGGCGGTGGGTGAATCGCGTCCATGTGAGGCTGACGATTCGACATGGAGAATCAAGGTAGACGATCCGACGGTTGCGGTTCTTAACGGGCGAATCATCGCTGAACTGCCAGGCAGCGCGGTGTTGCTGGAGGAGCGTAATGGAAAGCTTCACCAAATCTCGTCGCGGCAAATCCAGTCGCAGGACAATGCGGAAACTCTGTTCACGCCTTTCACTTCAACTGAACTTGCACAGGATCTTTTGGCTCAGGTTCCTGCGGGATTTGAGATCACTGAAACAGAACACTACGTACTTTGTTCGAACTCCGCGGCCGAATATGTCGAGTTCTGCGGCAAGCTGCTGGAATCCGTATTTGACCAGTATTTTCGCGTCATGGGCGAACTTAAAATTGCCGTAAACGCGCCGGTGCGAAAACTTCCGATTGTGATTTTTGCGACCCCGTCAGACTTTCAGGTTTTTGCAAAAAAACAACATCCGGAAATCTCGTTTGAAGACACGCCTGGGTATTTCTCTGTTCCCGACAATCAGACTTTATTACTGGATCTGACGGGTGATCGATCGATTCGCTCAGCCACATCCATTCGCAAGCGGTTAGCGGAGAAGCCATTTCAGGTTGCAACAGTGGTTCATGAAGCTGTGCATCAATTGGCTTTCAATTCCGGACTGCAGGTGCGGATGGCCGACAATCCGCTGTGGCTGTCAGAGGGATTGGCGATGTACTTCGAATCCGGGGTTTCGCGATCGTCACTGCTGTTAAGTCGCCCCGGACTCGTGAATCCTCGACATCATCCGACATTCATGAAGCTAATACAGGACAATCGAATTTCTGGTGGTTTGAAGAGCTTGATTGAATCGGATGCGGCATTTCAGGATGCTGCAGAGATTCCTGCTGCTTATGCCACGTCATGGGCATTGACGCACTATCTGGTGTGTGAAGAGAAGATCGGGATGCAGAAGTATTTGCAGAGCATCGCGATGCGGAAACCGATGGTTGGTCTGACCGCGGAACAACGAACTCAGGAATTCCAGGACGCTTTTGGAAAATTGCCAGACGAAATGGAGCGGGAAATCGTTTCCTATATGAAACGGCAACGTGTTCCCAGATAAAGGAGATTCCTCATGTCCTGGTTCACTGAAAACCCATGGCCTCTGTTGCTCATTCTTGGCGGTGCGGCGTTAGTCGCGATGATTTCAGGAGCACCGAAGGGACGTTCGGTGTCCATCGTTTGTCTCCTGGCGGCAGTGGGCTTGTATTTTGTCGAAT